>NZ_JAATOS010000543.1:0-2572 GCF_011806505.1 Salipiger sp. HF18
TCTCGACGCGCTGATCGTCGCCACCTCCACCCCCGACCTGACCTTCCCGTCGGCCGCGACTATGGTCCAGGCCCGGCTTGGCATGGACCAGGGCTTCGCCTTCGACGTGCAGGCGGTCTGCGCCGGCTTCGTCTACGCGCTGACCAACGCCAACGCGCTCATCGTGTCGGGCGCCGCGCGCCGGGTCATGGTGATCGGGGCCGAGACCTTCTCGCGCATCCTCGACTGGAACGACCGCTCGACCTGCGTGCTTTTCGGAGACGGCGCCGGCGCGCTGATCCTCGAGGCCGGCACCGGCGAGGGCACCTCGGACGACCGTGGCGTGCTCTCGGTCGACCTCCATTCCGACGGCCGCTACCGCGACCTGCTCTACGTCGACGGCGGCGTCAGCACCAACTCCATCGGGCACCTGCGGATGGAGGGCAAGGAGGTCTTCCGCCACGCGGTCGGCAAGCTTGCCGCCACCGCCGAGGCCGCGATGGAGAAGGCCGGGCTCACCGGGGCGGACATCGACTGGATCGTCCCGCACCAGGCCAACATCCGCATCATCCAGGGCACCGCGAAGAAGCTTGGCCTGCCCATGGAAAAGGTCATCGTGACCGTCCAGGATCATGGCAATACCTCTGCCGCCTCGATTCCCATGGCGCTCTCCGTCGGCAAGGCCGAGGGCAAGATCCGCCGCGGCGAGCTGGTGGTGACCGAGGCGATCGGCGGTGGCCTGGCATGGGGCGCGGTCGTCCTGCGCTGGTGAGCCGCTTTTTCCCGGCGAATCCGCGCTTTGTGGCACTCTCTGCAAGTGCCTGATATTGACTCGTAAAATCCCGGGGCCCATGCTGGCCCTCAAACCGGGAGGGACGGGTATGAGCGAAAAGACTCTGACACGTATGGATCTTAGCGAAGCTGTCTTCCGCGAGGTGGGGCTGTCGCGCAATGAAAGCGCCGCTCTGGTCGAGGGCGAGCAGGTCAAGATCTCGTCCTTCGGGACCTTCTCGGTCCGCGACAAGGCGGCCCGCGTCGGCCGCAATCCGAAGACCGGCGAAGAGGTCCCGATCCAGCCGCGCCGCGTGCTGACCTTCCGCCCGTCGCATCAGATGAAAGAGCGCGTCGCCGCCGGCAACAAGGGATAAGGTCCCATGAACAAGTCCCGCGATGCCTTCCGCACCATCAGCGAGGTTGCGGAGCTGCTGGACACCCCTGCCCACGTCCTGAGGTTCTGGGAAAGCAAGTTCACGCAGGTCAAGCCGGTCAAGCGCGCCGGCGGGCGCCGGTACTACCGGCCCGGCGATATCGGCTTGCTGGCGGGGATCAAGAAGCTGCTGCACGAGGACGGCATGACCATCAAGGGCGTGCAGAAGATCCTGCGCGAGCAGGGCGTGCGCCACGTGGCCTCGCTGACCCCGCTGCCCACCGATGCGCCGGGGGCCGAGGAAATCATCGAGGACGCGCCCTACATCGAAGCCGAGCCCGAGACCGGCACCGTCCTGCCCTTCGCCCCCATCCCGCCCGCCGCGCCTCCCGAGGCTCCTATGCCCGAGGCGACTGAGGTCGAGGCTGTCGAGGCTGTCGAGGCTGTCGAGGCTGTCGAGGCTGTCGAGGCTGTCGAGGCTGTCGAGGCTGTCGAGGCTGAAGCAACCTCGGAGGCCCCGGAGCTGCAAGACACATTCGAAGCCGAAGCCATGGCGGAAATGCCCGCCCCCCAACACCTCTCGGCGCCTGAAAATCCGGCCCCTGCGGCCGCAACCGCGGCCTCCGCCGAGGCCGAAGCACCCGAAATTACCGCCGCACCTGACCGCCAGATCGACCTCTTCGGCCGTGTGATCGTCGAGGACCACGACGACGACGACACGCCGCTCATCGAGACGGACCATCCCCTGCCCGGCTTCCTCAACCAGTCGCTCGAAGAGCGCGCCCGCGACGCGGCGCCAGTTGAAAATATGCCCGAGCCAGCCACGCTCGCCGGGCCGGACGCGCTGTCCGGGTCGGAGGCCCTGCCCGAGTCTGAGGAGATCGCCGCAGCGCCCGCCTCTGAGCCCCTCGACGCCATCGAACCGATTGATCCTGCTGAGGAGGAAGACCGGACCGTCGAAGACAAGCGCGTCGCCGAAACCGCTCTCGCCGACGACGAGTTCCCGGACGACTCAGTGACAGCGCCCACTCCCGGCTCGGATCTCTCCACCTCAGCTCCGGACCAGCCCCTCACCGGCGAGGCCGCCGAGTCGGTCTTCTCCGCCCCTGTGCCGGGCGAGACCAACGTCGCAGTGCCCGAAACCTTCGCCGCCGGGACCGAAGACATGCCCGAGAACGGCCCCGACTCTCCGGACGATCTCGAATCGCCCGACGAGGCAGTTCTCGCCACGGACGAACACGCCCGGGCCCCCGAGCGCGTGATTCCCGAGATCCCCGCACCCGAGGACATGCCCACGCCGGAGCCCGGCCCGCTCTCCTATATTGCCCGGATCGACGTGCTCGACCGCGCCCTCGCAGGGGCGCTCGTGCCCTATCTGACCACTCTGCACGACCGGCTCGGCAACAACGGAAGGGGCGCGCGCCGCTGACTGCGGCCCGCCCCGAT
>NZ_JAATOS010000544.1:0-2568 GCF_011806505.1 Salipiger sp. HF18
CGCGGAGCACGATGTAGACCCCCGAGCCGATGATGAGCACCGCCCCCGCAAGGGTCATCGCGTCGGGCCATTCGTCGAAGAACAGCGCCCCGTAGAGCGTCGCCCACAGGAGCTGCGAATACTGCATCGGTGCCACGATCACCGCCTCGCCGTTGCGGTAGGCGCCGATCAGCACGAAGCCCCCGGCGATGGCCAGCACCGCCATGACCCCCACCGCGCCCAGATGCTCGATCGGCATCGGCTGGTAGACGAAGGGCAGCGCGCAGGCCATGATCACGAAGTTGGTCAGCATCGGGTAGAGCAGCAGCACGACCGAGCGCTCTTCTTGCCCGATCTTGCGCACCACGATGGCGGCCAGCGCTCCGGTACACGCACCGACCAGCGCCGCGGCATGACCCAGCGTGAGCTCGGTCCCGCCGGGGCGCAGCACCACGATGACGCCCGCGAGCCCCACCAGTACCGCGATCCAGCGCCGCAGCCGGACACGCTCGCCCAGGATGGGAATCGCCAGCACGGTGATCACCAGCGGCTGCGCAAAGAGGATGGCGTAGGTCTGCGCCAGCGGCAGCACCGAGAAGGCGTAGAACACGCAGATCCCGGTGATCACCGCCGAGACCGTCCGCAGCGCCGTCCACCACGGGTGGATCGGCCGCAGATGCCCCGGGGTGGTGTCGCGGATCAGCATGAGGCTCACCAGCGGAAAGCTGAAGAGCACCGAGAAGAAGACGATTTGGAAGGGCGCGTAGCTTCCGCCGAGGAATTTCACGACGACGTCGTGCGAGGCGAAGAGCGCGAAGGAAAGCAGCGCGAGAAGTGCGCCTTTTGCATTGTGTGCCATTCTGGAGAGTGCCGCGACAGAGGAGAGGAGGAGGAGGAGGAAACCGGCTTTGAGTCTGTCACCGCTCGCGAGCGCTAACAAGGGCCGTTGCCCCCCTCGCGTGCGCTTGCTGCAGGTTTGCGCGAATGCCAGGCCCTCGGATGGGGATCGGGCAATGGATCCGGACATACTGTCGGTGCCGGGCGGCGTCGGGCTGTTCCTGTTCGGGATGCTGGCGATGACCGGCGCGCTGCGCGGCCTCGGGAGTCACGAGGTGCGGGCGATTCTCGCGCGGTCCAGCACCTCGCCGCTGACCGGCGCGACCTCGGGTGCGGTCACCACCGCGGTCATCCAGTCCCCGAGCGCCGGAGCCGCGGCGGCGCTGGACGAACTGCACGGCTGTCTCGCGCGGATGGGAGCCCGCCGATGCGGTGACCGCGACCAAGCGCTGCTCGGCGCTCCTGCAGCAGTACCGCCATATGAACCGCCTCGCGTAGCGCATGACCCGCGAGGACGGGATGCAGCGGCCGCTCACAGGCATCGGGCTGCACCGACCCGCTCTGGCCTTCGGCGCGGCGCTGCGACGGGCCGCACAGGGAGAGCGGCACGCCGCGGAGCTTCAGAGGCTCGCGCGGCTGGTCGCCGGGCGAACCCGAAGACTGCGGCGGCAGGCTTGGCTGAGGGAGCACGCGGGGCTGGTCGGCATGTGCGAGGTTTTGAGCTCGCCAACTCCATGCGGTGGCGGAAGCGGGCGGCACAGAACGCCGCCCGGTCAATGCAGTACGGTGAGTTTCCCGCAAGCGATATGCCCGCGACGCCGGACCGGGACCGGCTGGAACCAGTGCCCGCAGGGGCGCCTCAGAGGCTCGCGTCGAGGGCGGCTAGGATCGCGTCGCCCATGCCCGAGGTCGAAACCGGGGTCGCGCCCTCTTCGCCCAGCAGGTCGGCGGTGCGGACACCGTCGGCGAGCACCGTCTCGATGGCCTTCTCGAGGCGCTCGGCCTCGGCGCCCTGGTCGAAGCTGTAACGCAGCGCCATGGCGAAAGAGAGGATGCAGGCGATCGGGTTCGCCTTGCCCTGCCCCGCGATGTCGGGCGCGGAGCCGTGCACCGGCTCGTAGAGCGCCTTGGGACGGCCGTTGGCCATCGGGGCACCGAGCGAGGCCGAGGGCAGCATGCCCAGCGAACCGGTCAGCATGGCGGCGGCATCCGACAGCAGGTCACCGAAGAGGTTGTCGGTCACGATCACGTCGAACTGCTTGGGCCAGCGGCAGAGCTGCATGGCGCCGGCGTCGGCATACATGTGGCTGAGCTCGACCTCGGGGTATTCCTTGCCGACCTCGGTGACGACCTCGCGCCAGAGAATGCCGGATTCCATGACATTGGCCTTCTCCATCGAGCAGACCTTCTTGCCACGGCGCATCGCCAGCTCGAAGGCCGAGCGGGCCACGCGGTCGATCTCGGACTCGGTGTAGCGCTGGGTGTTGATGCCGACGCGCTCGTTGCCCTCCTCGATGATGCCGCGCGGCTCGCCGAAGTAGATGCCCGAGGTCAGTTCGCGCACGATCATGATGTCGAGCCCGGCCACCACGTCCTTCTTCAGCGACGAGAAATCGGCCAGCGCGTCGAAGCACTGGGCGGGGCGCAGGTTGGCGTAGAGGTCCATCTCCTTGCGCAGGCGCAGCAGGCCGCGCTCGGGCTTCACCGAGAAGTCGAGGACGTCGTATTTCGGACCGCCCACGGCGCCGAGCA
>NZ_JAATOS010000545.1:0-2541 GCF_011806505.1 Salipiger sp. HF18
ACGACCGCGACACCGCGGTGCGCCGGCTTGGCGACGTGCTGTCGATGGCCGAGCCCGGCTTCATCGAGGATTACGTATCGGAAGGCCGCGCCGCCCCCCTGCGCCCGGTCACCCTGCGCCAGCTGAGCGAGGGCGACAGCCGGATCTACGGCGAAAAGGCCTCGTGGATGCGCTCCGAGGCCTGCCTGCGGCTCGACTTCGGCCCCGGGCGGCTGCCGGGACTGCTGGCGCTCGGCTCCGAGGACCCGCACATGTTCACGCCGCAACAGGGCACCGACCTGCTGGCCTTCTTCGCCGGCGTCTTCGAACGCGCCATGCGGCGCTGGCTGTCGTGACGCTGCTGATCTCTCCGGCGGCGCGCGACGCGCTGGAGAACTGGCTGGCCTCGGCCCGCGCGCTCAAGGGGGCCGCCGAGAACACCATCACCGCCTACCGCGCCGACGTGCTCGAGTTCATCGTGTTCCTGACCGCGCATCACGCCGAGCCGCAGGGGCTGAAGCCGCTGGCCCGGGTCACCACGCCGGACATGCGCGCCTTCATGGCGCATCTGCGCGGCCAGGGCGCCGCGCCGCGCTCGATGGCGCGCAAGCTCTCGGCGGTGAAGAGCTTCTACCGCTGGCTTGCCGAGCGCGAGGGCTTCGAGCCCACCGCCGTGATCATGGCGCGGGCCCCCAAGTTCCAGAAGAAACTGCCCCGCCCGCTCGACGAGAGCGCCGCGCGGGCGATGATCGAGACCGTCGAGATGCAATCCGCCGACAGCTGGATCGGCGCCCGCGACGCCGCAGTGGTGACGCTGCTCTACGGCTGCGGGCTGCGGATCTCCGAGGCGCTGGGGCTGCGCGGCCGCGACTGGCCCATGGGCGAGTCGCTGCGGATCACCGGCAAGGGCGGCAAGGAGCGCATCGTGCCGGTGCTGCCCGTCGCCCGCGACGCGGTGGGCATCTACCTGCAGCTCTGCCCCTTCGAGCCCGAGCCCGAGGCGCCGATTTTCCGGGGCGCGCGCGGCGGGGCGCTGAACCCGCGGCTGATCCAGAAGGTGACCGAGAAGGCCCGCCTTCAGCTCGGCCTGCCCGCCACCGCGACCCCGCACGCCATGCGCCACAGCTTCGCGACGCACCTGCTGGCGGCGGGCGGCGACCTTCGGGCGATCCAGGAACTGCTGGGCCATGCCTCGCTCTCGACGACCCAGGCCTACACGGCGGTCGACGAGGTGCACCTGATGAAGGTTTACGAGGCCACCCACCCCAAGGCGGGCTAGGCGCGGCATCCCGGCGCGGCCCCCGGACGGTCGCCCGGAAATGATTTGCCCGCTCCCGGCCCCGCGCCTAGGTTGCGCAAAACACACTCAGGAGGACTCCATGAAACTGCTCCAGGCCGGCCCCTCGCCCTTTGTGCGCAAGGTCCTCGTGACACTGCACGAGACCGGGCAGTTCGACGAGGTCGAGACGGTCCAGGTCACCGCGTCGCCGCTGGCGCCCGATGCCAACCTGATCGCGGCCAACCCGGTGGGCAAGATCCCGGCGCTGCTGCGCTCGGACGCGCCGACGCTCTATGACAGCCGCGTGATCTGCCGCTACCTGGATCACCGCGCGCAGTCCGGGCTCTACCCCGAGAGCCGCCTCTTCGACACGCTGACGCTCGAGGCCACCGCCGACGGCATGATGGAAGCCGCCGTGCTCATCGTCTACGAGGAGCGCTTCCGGCCGCCCGAGAAGGTGTCGATCGAGTGGATCGAGGGCCAGTGGGCCAAGGTGTCGCGCGCGCTCGACGCGCTTAACACCCGCTGGATGAGCCACCTGCACGGGCGGCTCGACATGGGCCACATCGCCATCGGCTGCGCGCTGGCCTACCTCGACTTCCGCCATGACGTGCGCAAGTGGCGGACCGGCCGCGAGGCGCTCGCCGACTGGTACGAAGGCTTCGCGCAACGCCCCTCGATGGTCGCGACCGACCCCCAAAGCTGACCCGGCGGGGCTTGCAAGCCGTGATCCGGCCCCGTAAGCCCCGGCAATCCTGCACCAACAAGAGGACGCCACCCATGCGGATGCGCGACACCTTCCTGAAACCGATGCACCCCGAGGGACGCAAGTTCGTCGCCATCTTCGCGGTCGTCACCCTTGTGCTCTTCCTGATCTGGGAGCCGTTCGGCTGGATCGGCGTCGGGCTCACCGTCTGGTGCTACTACTTCTTCCGCGACCCCGAGCGCGTGACCCCCAACCGTCCCGGGCTGGTGATCAGCCCCGCCGACGGCGTGGTGTCGCTGATCGAGCCCGCCGTGCCGCCCGCCGAGCTGGGCATGGGCCCCGAGCCGCTGACCCGCGTCTCGGTCTTCATGTCGGTGTTCAACTGCCACGTGAACCGCGCCCCCGTCGCCGGCGAGCTCATCGCCTTGGCCTACCGTCCCGGCAAGTTCCTCAACGCCTCACTCGACAAGGCCTCCGAGGACAACGAGCGCAACGCCCTGCGCATCCGCATGGATGACGGGCGCGAGATCGCCGTGGTACAGATCGCCGGCCTCGTCGCCCGCCGCATCATGTGGTG
>NZ_JAATOS010000546.1:0-2539 GCF_011806505.1 Salipiger sp. HF18
AGCTTCGCGAGGCCGAAGAGGCCCTGCAGTCCCTGCAGACGCAGCTTTCCGCCTCGCTTCGGCAGAAGGAGCGGCTGGCGCAGCTCGGGGGCGCCGTGGCCCGGGTGAGCCACGACCTGCGCAACATCCTGACCTCGGCGCAGCTCTTCACCGACCGCATCGAGATGTCCGAGGACCCTTCGGTCAAGCGCATGGCGCCCAAGCTCGTGGGCTCCATCGCCCGCGCCGTGTCGCTCTGCGAGAACACCCTGGCCTTCGGCAAGGCCGAGGAGCCGGCGCCGGTGCTCACCCAGTTCAACCTCGCCGAGCTCGTCAACGAGGTGCTCGAGGCCGAGCGGCTGGCCATCGGCGAGCATGAGGTGAGCCTCTCCGAGGACATCCCCGGAACCATGCAGATTCGCGGCGACCCCGAGCAGATCTACCGCGTGGTCAGCAATCTCGTGCGCAACGCCCGGCAGGCGATCACCGGCACCGGGCAGGAGGGCGAGATCAGCGTCGCCGCCCGCGAGGAGGACGACGCCTGGATCATCGAGGTCACCGACACCGGCCCCGGGCTGCCCAAGAAAGCCCGCGAGCACCTGTTCCAGCCGTTCCAGGGCGGGGCCCGGAAAGGCGGGGCGGGGCTCGGCCTCGCCATCGTGGCGGAGCTGGTGCGCAACCACGGTGGAACCCTGCGTCTGGCACGCTCCGGCGCGGACGGAACCTGCTTCGAAATCCGCCTTCCGATGGGTGACGTCGGGTGATGTTCGAGAGAATTTGAAAAACTTCAAAAACACCTCTTGCGCATCTCTGCGGCTAAGTCTAAACCCCGCCTCCACGGACCGATAGCTCAGCTGGATAGAGTACTTGACTACGAATCAAGGGGTCGGGGGTTCGAATCCTCCTCGGTCCGCCACTTCCACTCTGTGGGGTGTCAGGCAAAACTGACTTTCATGTCAGATGCCTGACCCCGCAGGCGGAACTTCCAGAATGCGGAGTGGCGTTGCCCAGTTGAGCTTGTGATCGTAAAGTCAGGACATTCCTGCCTTTGTATGATCTCGGAAGTCTCGTTTGGCCAAGAGCCTCCCTGCCATCCCCGGAAATACCTTTCCTCAGTTGCCGCTGACTGTTCGGCATGCCGCGTTCGAGCCGGCATCGTCTTTGCTCTCCCGACTCGCGGCGAGGGGCGGCGCAAGCTCCATGCAGAGATTCTGCGGCGACATTGCCTTTCCGATCGATCCCCTGTTCCGCGGGGAGGGGATTGCGATCGAGCAATTGGCGCAGCTGGCCGGGTGCGATGCGGCTGCGTTGGAGCGGGTATCCGTGCGCCACCTCGGAAAAGGGCATTTCCGACTGCGAGACGAATTTGCCTCCCTCCAGAGTTTTCAACGCTTGCGTGTCCGTGTCTGTCCCGAGTGTGTCAGGGCGGAGGCGCCGTCTGCAGCTGAATCGTGGCGTGTACCGCGCCGCCTGCAGTGGAAATTCTCGTCGATCAGAAGCTGTCCGGAGCATGGCTGCATGCTGGTGAGCCTCCCGCCAGAGAAATTTAGCAAAGATGCCAGGGATTATTCGGCGCAGCTTCGGAAGCACTACGGGTGGATCTTGGATCAGCCGATGGTCCCCGCAGAACTCAGTCTTTTCGAGCAGTACCTCACCGACCGCATCCTGAAAGGGCGGGGAGATCGATGGATCGACCGTCTCGAGCTCAATGTGGTATCGCGCGCATGCGAGGTGCTGGGGCTGCGCATTGCTCAGGGGCCAGACGCTTCGCTGACGGGGCACAGGGAGGCCGATTGGAGGAGTTTCGGTGGCTCGGGCTACGACGTGCTGAAAGATGGCCCTGTGGCCCTTTCAGACTGCCTCGCGGCGATGGCGCGTGAGGAGGGCGTGGATGGGCGTTTCTTCGGTCGGCTTTTCGGTCCCTGGACGACATGGCTGAAAAGCCGGAGCCTAGGTGACGAATTCGAACCCCTGCGTGACGTCGTGCGGCGGCACGTCTTCGACCATTTCTCTGTCAGAAGGGGAGTGCTGGTGCTTGGGGTGCCGTCAGAGGGAAAGGCTTCGTCGAACGCACAGGAGCCATTTACGCTCAAGGGCTTCGCCAAGCGCAACTCAGAGGACTTGGTGCGCCGAGGCCTCGCAAAGCGTCAGGCTGATGGCTGCATTTTTCCGACGGGCTTCGTGACGCAGCGCATGCTTGAGGCATACGAGCGCGAGAAGAAGTCCTTCCCAGCTTGTAATGGCTCTGGTGCAAGAGTGGCTGTGCGGCGCATGGTGCCAACGCTGAAGAAGCGGCGGGTGAGGTCCATCTCTCCATCAGCGCCGTCGCACAGGAGCTACGTGTCACCGCAAAGACGGTGGGGTACCTCGTTGCAAACGGATTGCTGCACGGTGCGGATGCTTCGGAACTCTACCGTCTAGCAGGGTGCTGAAATAGTCGGGCCTCGACGCCGGTTGCGGAACATGATTCATCTGCCGCGGATCAACGGCGGAGACAGACATGCGCGGTGCAGACGAGACGAGCGGGTCGCTGTTCAGCTATGTCGATCTCGAGGCGCGT
>NZ_JAATOS010000547.1:0-2522 GCF_011806505.1 Salipiger sp. HF18
TGTCCGCACACCGCGATCCGCGAGGATGCCTCGATCAACCTCGCCGCCATCGCCGAGCTGAACGCGGCGCACCCGGACCTGGACCTCGTGCTGATCGAGAGCGGCGGCGACAACCTCTCGGCCACCTTTTCGCCCGAGCTCGCGGACGTGACGATCTACGTGATCGACGTGGCGGCGGGCGAGGAGATCCCGCGCAAGGGTGGCCCCGCCATCACCAAGTCCGACATCCTCGTCATCAACAAGACCGACCTCGCGCCCTACGTGGGCGCCTCGCTCGAGGTGATGGAGCGTGACGCCACGCGGATGCGCGCCGGGCGGCCCTTCGTCTTCGCGCAGCTGCGCCACGGCAAGGGCATCGACGAGATCGTCTCGCTGCTGGCCCGGATCGGGGGACTGCCGCTGGTGGACGCGGCGGAGTAGCCGCCGCGCGCCGCGCTGGCGCGGATGCGGGCATTCCCCGGTCGGCGGGGGCGCATCCGCGCGGCACCAACACCAGGACGGCTGCAGCGGTGAGGGGCGGGAAGGGTCTGTCGCGCCCCGCAAGTTTCGCAAAAGGCCTGCCGAAGAGCGTATTTCCCGTGTCCGTCAGGCTCCTGCGGCGGTGGCTTTCTCGCGGGCGGTGCTGAGGGCGCGGACCGGCTGGGCGGCCTTCACCTCGCGCAGCTCCGCGTAGCGGTCATGGTACTTCTCGACCTTGCCGAGATCGTAGAGGTAATTGACCATCACCCCGCCGGATTGCCGCAGCCCGTTCTCCGAGATGTCGGCACCGGCATGCACCGCCTGCACCATGGCGCCGTTGCCGAGGTGGAAGCGCGCCACCGGGTCGACGGGCTGGCCGTCGGCGCGCTTGGCGTTCAGCAGGTAATGGGCGGCGAGCCCGGCCATGGCCTTGCCGTCGCGCGGTTCGTAGCGGATGCCCTGCCGCTCGAGCCAGCGCATGAGGCCGGGGATCGGCGACAGCGTGACGAAGGTCTTGAGCCCCGGCAGTTCGGCGGCGAGGTCCGAGACCACCTGCTTGATCAGCGAGTTGCCGAACGAGATCCCGGCCAGCCCCGGCTGGCAGTTCGAGATCGAGTAGAACACTGCGGTATCGGCCACTTCGGCGCTGCCCGGGGTGCGGTCCTCGGCCAGCAGCGCCTGGATCGAGCCCGGCGTCCCGCGCGAGAGCGCCACCTCGACGAAGATCAGCGGCTCGTCGGGCATCGCCGGGTGGAAGAAGGCAAAGCAGCGCCGGTCGGCCGGTTGCAGGCGGCGGCGCAGGTCGTCCCAGGACTGGATCGTGTGCACCGCCTCGTAGGCGATGATCTTCTCGAGGATATGCGCGGGGCTCTCCCAGCTGATCGGCCGCAGCACGAGGAAGCCGCGGTTGAACCACGACCGGAAGAGGTTGCGGAAATCGAGATCGAGCGCCTGAAGCGCCGGATCGTCGACGCCCAGCCGCAGCAGGTCGGCGCGCATCTGCACCAGCCGCTCGGTGCCGCCGGGAACCTGGTTCAACTGCCGGATCAGCGCCTGCCGCGGCGCCTCGGTGGCGTGGGTGAAGGCGCGGTAGCTGGCCCCCGAGGGCGCGGCCTCGTAGGCATCCAGCGCCGCCCGCAGCGCCGCGGGATCAAGGTCGTAGGCCTCGGCGATGTGCCGGAACAGCGCCAGCCGGGAAGCGTCGTCCATCTCGGCGTAGCGCTGCAGCACGCGGCGGGCGAGCGCCAGCGCGGCGGTCTCGGAGGTCGTCCCCATCAGGTCGGCGATCAGCGCGTCGGTGCTGCGCGGGTCGCGCCGCAGGATCGGCCCGATCCGGGTGCGGCGTTCGAAGACGGTGGACAGCAGATCCGCGAGCAAGGTCATGTTCCGGCCTCCCGTTGGGGCGGCCGGGGCGGCGGCCGCGTCCCCTCAAAGGTCGGCCTCCGTGCGCGGGAAATCAAGCCGAGCGCGCCGGGGAATCGCTGCACTGCGGCGGTGGGTCGCTCAGGCGACGGCCGAGATGCCCCGGATCGCCCGCGCCAGCGACTTGGGATAGCGCACGAAAAGGATCGCCGGGTTGCGGATGCCCTCGGCCGCGATGGTCTCGGCCAGCGCGCCCAGGGTGGTGCTGACGTGGCGCTCCTGCGGGGTGCTGACCGAGGCCACGATCTCGACCGGGCATTCCGCCGGGGCGCCGGCGCCGATGAGGTCGTCGCGCACCACCGCGGCGCGTTCCACCGCCATGTAGAAGGCCATCGAGGTGCCCGGGTGCGCAAGCCGGGCGCGGTCGGGGTTGGCGTCGCCGGGGCGGCAGGTGCCGGTGGTCACCGCGAAGGTATCCGTCTCGCCACGTTCCGTGAGTGGATGGCAGATGGAGGCTGCGGCGGCGGAGGCGGCGGTGATGCCGGGCACGATCTCGACCTCGATGCCGGCGGCGCGGGCGGCGGCGATCTCTTCGCAGGCGCGCCCGAAGATCGACGGGTCGCCGGATTTCAGCCGCACGACGCGCAGCCCGAGCCTGGCCTTGGCCACGATCAGCCGGTCGATGCGGCCCTGTGGCCAGG
>NZ_JAATOS010000548.1:0-2520 GCF_011806505.1 Salipiger sp. HF18
GGCCTATGCCCAGTACCTGCTGGCGCTCAGCTACTATGACCAGATCGAGGAAGTGGGGCGCGACCAGGGGCTCACCTTCCAGGCGCTGCAGGCGCTGCGCACGGTGATCGAGCGCTATCCCGACAGCGAATACGCGCGGTCCTCGATCCTGAAGTTCGACCTCGCCTTCGACCACCTCGCGGCGAAGGAGATGGAGATCGGGCGCTATTACCTCAGGCGCCAGCACTACGGTGCCGCGATCAACCGCTTCCGCTCGGTGGTCGAGGATTTCCAGACCACGACGCACACGCCCGAGGCGCTGCACCGGCTGGTCGAAGCCTATCTGTCGCTCGGCCTCGTGAACGAGGCGCAGACCGCCGGCGCGATCCTCGGTTACAACTACCAGGGCACCGTCTGGTACGCCGACACCTATGCATTGCTGACCGGGCGCGGGCTCGAGCTGAAGCTCAAGGTGTCCGGCGACAACTGGCTGGCGCAGGTCTACCGGCAGATGGTCAAGGGCCAGTGGCTCTAGGGGACGGCGGGGCGCGACCCCGCCCGGTGCATGATGCTGCGGGCGCTTGAGATACGCGACATGCTGATCATCGACCGGCTGGACCTCAGTTTCCAGCCGGGCCTGAACGTGCTGACCGGCGAGACCGGGGCGGGGAAGTCGATCCTTCTCGATTCACTGGGTTTTGTCCTGGGCTGGCGCGGCCGCGCCGAACTGGTGCGCAGCGGCGCCGCGCAGGGCGAGGTCACCGCGGTGTTCGAGCTTTCCGCCGGCCATGCCGCGCGCGCGGTGCTGGAAGAGGCCGGTCTGCCGGTCTCGGACGAGCTGATCCTGCGGCGGGTGAACAGCGCGGATGGCCGCAAGACCGGCTGGGTCAACGACCGTCGCGCGTCGGGCGAGGTGCTGCGGCGGCTCTCGGACACGCTGGTCGAGCTGCACGGCCAGCATGACGACCGCGGCCTGCTCAACCCCTCGGGCCATCGCCTGATCCTCGACGATTATGCGGGGCTCGATGCCCTTCTGGCCGACACCCGCGCGGCCTGGGCCGGGCGCCGCGAGGCCCGCAAGCGGCTCGCCGCCGCCGAGGCGGCGCTGGCCGAGGTGAAGGCCGAGGAGGATTTCCTGCGCCACGCGGTGGAGGAGCTGGACAAGCTCGCGCCCGAGCCCGGCGAGGAGTCCGATCTCGACACCCGGCGCCGCATGATGCAGGCGGCCGAGCGCATTCGGACGCGCTTGGCTATGACGGTGCCGAGGGCGCCATGGCCAACGCGCTGCGCTGGCTCGAGGGCGCCTCGGACAAGGCAGAGGGCCGGCTCGAGGGCGCCATCGCGGCGCTGACCCGCGCCATGGCGGAGCTCGACGAGGCCGGGCGCGAGGTGGCCGAGTGCCTCGACGCGCTGGAGTTCAACCCGCACGAGCTGGAAGAGACCGAGGAGCGGCTCTTCGCCATCCGTGGGCTTGCGCGGAAGCACTCCGTGGCGCCGGACGAGCTGGCGGAGCTGGCCCAGACGCTTTCGGGCCGGCTGGCGGCGCTTGATCGTGGTGCCGAGGACATCGCCGAGCTTTCCCGCGCGGTGAAGGCGGCGGACGCGGCCTATGACGCGGCCGCAGGCGCGGCGAGTGCCGCCCGCAAGGCCGGGGCCGAGCGTCTGGACGCGGCGATGGCCGCGGAACTGGCGCCGCTCAAGATGGAGCGCGCGGTGTTCCGCACCGAGGTGAACGAGGGCGAGCCGGGCCCCGAGGGCCGCGATGCCGTGGCCTTCACCGTCGCCACCAACCCCGGCGCGCCCTCGGGGCCGCTGAACCGCATCGCCTCGGGTGGCGAGCTGTCGCGCTTCCTGCTGGCGCTGAAGGTCTGCCTCTCCGAAGAGCGCAACCGCGCGGTGACGATGATCTTCGACGAGATCGACCGCGGGGTGGGCGGCGCTACCGCCGATGCGGTCGGGCGCCGGCTCAAGGCGCTGGCCTCGGGCGGGCAGGTGCTCGTCGTGACCCACTCGCCGCAGGTCGCCGCGCTCGGTGCGCATCACTGGCGGGTGTCGAAGCGGGTCGAGAACGACGCGACGCTGTCGACCGTCACGCCGCTCGACCCCGGGGCCCGCGAAGAGGAACTGGCGCGGATGCTGTCCGGCGACACCGTGACCCCCGAAGCCAAGGCCGCTGCAAGGGCGCTGTTGGCGGGGTGATCTTTTCACTGGTGTGAGCGGGGTCTTGGGGGGCGCCTGGGTGCGGAGCTCTGGCCTCCGGCCTCGTTACGGGCCTGTGGGGCCATCGCGCTGTCGGTCGCCATCTCCTGGAAACATTTCGAGACACGGACTCCAGTCTTGCCAAGCCGGCACTCGCCCATCTCCATACGGGTGACATCGCCATTAGGGTGAAGGGTCTCCCACGGCGATGCCCTCCCTAGGACCACCGCCGCAACGATCTCTCCCGACGCCCGCACGCTGCCCCGCGCGGAATCAAGGCCGAAGGCCGCCGCGCATCGCCAGCCCGCCCCACGGGCTGGCGATATGTTGACGTCCGCGCGA
>NZ_JAATOS010000549.1:0-2519 GCF_011806505.1 Salipiger sp. HF18
CTGATCTTCATGGACATCTCCATGCCCCACATGGACGGCAGGGAAGCCACGCGCGAGATCCGCGCGCTCGAGGCCGGCGGCCCGCGGGTCCCGATCATAGCGGTCACCGCCCATGCCATGACCGGCGACCGCGAGGGCGTGATCGAGGCCGGGCTCGACGACTACCTGACCAAGCCGCTGCGCAAGGCCGAGCTTGCGGCACTGCTCGACAAGTGGACGAGCGCCGTGGCTCAGGCGCCGCAGGGGCGGGTGAAGACCGGCTGGTCGGGCTTGGACAGCGCCTCGTTGAAGGCATAGCCGCCGCTGTCGAAATCCCGCAGCGCGTCCGGATCGGTGAGGCGGCGCTGCACGATGTAGCGGGCCATCGCACCGCGCGCCTTCTTGGCGTAGAAGCTCACGATCTTGGGCGCGCCGTCCTTGTCCTCCATGAACTGCGGGGTGATCACCCGCAGCTTCAGCGCCTTGCGGTCGACGGCGCCGAAATATTCCTGGCTCGCGCAGTTCACCAGAACCTCGGTGCCGCGCGCCTCGGCATCGGCGTTCAGCGCCTTTGCGATGCTGTCGCCCCACCAGGCGTAGAGATCCTTGCCGCGCCGGGTCTTCAGCTTCGAGCCCATCTCGAGCCGGTACTGCTGAATGCCGTCGAGCGGACGCAGCACGCCGTAGAGTCCCGACAGGATGCGCAGGTGATCCTGCGCCCAGGCCATCTCGTCCGCGTCGAGCGAGGCCGCCTCGAGCCCCTGGTAGGTGTCGCCCGCAAAGCCCAGCGCCGCGGGGCGCAGCACCGCGTCCTCGGGCTCGGCCGAAAAGTCGCGGAAGCGGTCGCGGTTGAGTTTGGCGAGATCGTCCGACAGCCCCATCAGCCCCTTCAGATCGCCCAGCGTCAGGTTGCGCGCGGTCTTCGCCAGCCGCACTGCCTCGTCCGCGAAGCACGGCTCGGTCATCGCCACGTCGCGCTCGGCCCAGTCCAGCCGCTTGGCCGGAGACACCACCACAAGCATCGTCTCTCTCCCGTCCGGGCCGGTCCCGGATCGTCTACATCTGGGTTTCGGAATATCTTGACGCCGGTCTAGTCCACCCGCCCCAGAACGTCCAGAAATGCCGTCCCGAAACGCTCGAACCGGCGCTCGCCGAGCAGCCGCTCGAGCTCCTGCGGGCGGTCCGCCGGGCATTGCGCCACCTTGGCAAGCAGCGAGGCCGAGCAGGACAGCGGCTTTTCGGTGCCGTCGACGCCCCGGGCCAGATCCGCCTGCACCGCCATCAGCGTGTCATAGACCTCGCCCGCGCCACGCGCCGCGAGCTTCACGCGGGAGGGGTGCATCTCTTCGACCGCGCCGGTGATGACCTCGAGGAACTCGGCGCCGTAGCGTTCGAGCTTCTTGGCCCCCACGCCGTTGATCCGGCCCATGTCGTCGAGGCTCTGCGGCCGCCGCTCGGCCATCTCGATCAGGGTGCGGTCGGGGAAGATCATGTAGGGCGGCAGCTGCGCCTCGCGCGCCAGCGCCGTGCGCTTGGCCTTGAGCGCGGACATCAGCGGCGCGTCTTCCTCGGACACCAGCGTCTTGACCTGCGGGCGGCGGTCGGCGGCGCGGTCGATGACGTCGCGGCGCAGGGTGATCGGCTCTTCGCCGCGCAGGATCGGCAACGCCGCGTCGGTCATCACCAGCGCGCCGTGGCGCTCGGGATCGGGGCGGACGAGATCGTGGCCCATCATCTGCCGGAACACCGCCTGCCACTGCCCGCGCTTGAGGTCGCGGCCGACGCCGAAGGTCGGCAACTGGTCGTGGTTGCGCTGGCGCACCTTGTCGGTCTCGTTGCCGGTCAGGATGTCGATCAGGTGCCCGGCGCCGAAGTTCTCGCCGGTGCGCAGCGCCGCCGAGAGCGCCTTGCGCACCGCCTCGGTGCCGTCGAAGAGCTCGGGCGGCGTGTCGCAGAGATCGCAGTTGCCGCAAGGCCCGGACTCCTCGCCGAAGTAGCGCAGCAGCTGCTGGCGGCGGCAGCCCTGCGCCTCGGCGAGGCCCAGAAGCGCGTTGAGGCGGCCATGGTCGGCGGCGCGGCGCTCGGGCGGGGCCATGCCCTCGTCAATCTGCGAGCGGCGCAGGCGGATGTCGTCGGGACCGTAGAGTGTCATGGTCTCGGCCGGGGCACCGTCGCGGCCGGCGCGGCCGATCTCCTGGTAATAGGCCTCGATGCTCTTGGGCAGGTCGGCATGGGCGACCCAGCGGATGTCGGGCTTGTCGACGCCCATGCCGAAGGCGACGGTAGCGCAAACGATGAGCCCGTCTTCCTTGGCGAAGCGCTCCTCGACGCCGCGACGGGCCTCGGCCTCCATGCCGCCGTGGTAGAAGCAGGTCGGATGCCCCTCGTCGGCAAGCGCACGCGCCAGCCCCTCGGTCTTGGCGCGGGTGCCGCAGTAGACGATGCCCGAACGGCCCCGGCGGGCGGCGGCGAAGCGCAGGATCTGCGCACGCGGGCTGTCCTTGGGCGCGAAGGCCAAGTGGATGTTGGGCCGGTCGAAA
>NZ_JAATOS010000550.1:0-2506 GCF_011806505.1 Salipiger sp. HF18
CCGAAGATCGACGATGACCGCCAGCCTCGCGATCAGCTACGCTCGCGGCTTCCTACACCACGCCGCGGGGCACTATCAAATAAGAGATCGAGGCCGCCAGAAGACACCCCAAAATCCATCCGGGCTTGGTCGATGCCGTCCCGGTAGACTGCAACCTCGAACGGATCCAGGAAATCAATCCGTCGCTCGATGGTGCGTTCGCTTTGCACCTGCAGGGGGCGCTGACCGAGCTCGGCACGTCGATTATTCTCCTCGAGCAAAGCGTTGCGGGTTTGACGTGCGACACTGCTCTTTGTGTCCTGTTCCAATGTGGCGTAGGCGCGGATATTCTCGGAAATGAACCCTTCGGTTTCCTGGCAGAAACGCCGCCCCTCCCCCTTCCGCACCCGATAGCGCGGCAGAAAGACAGAGGGGTCGTATTTGTTTTTGCGGAGCTTGCGGTACAGTTTCAGAAGGGTTTCAGGAGCGTGGCTTTTGCGTTGTGGCGGCAAGGAGCTACCGCCGCGTGTCGGACCATCGCCGACATTTCGGATTTCTTCATTTGCCCGGAAAGCTCCAACGATCCTTGGCCAGTTTTCCTCTAGGCTTTCCTTGGTCAGAGTTACCGCGCGAGCATCGTGGAACGTCTTCAGGTTCATGCATTCCATGTATGCGAAGATCGCGCTTGCTCGGTCATCGGGATGCGCTGATTGGAGAGCTTTCGTCCCCCGTGAAGCTGTGGCACACATCCGCTCCTTGGTTCGTGGCCCCGGAATGTAACGCCAGTTGTTGCTGCGTCGAAGGAAGGAGATTTCTGTGCGACTGAGCGTTCTTGTATTCCCGTCGGCGGGGTCTTTGGGCTCAAAAACGCAGAGCGCATCGGTCTGGCGGATGCAGCTGTAGCGGGTCCCATGGATGATGAAGGTATCATCTGGTTCATAGGGAAAGATCATGCTGTTCCCTCCGCCGTAACCAGCGTTTGCAGCCCGATTTTCCCATGCGCGACCTGACGGAGGCGACCTTCGATGATCGCTCGGAACGCGGCGCGAAACCCGCGCCCCGCCAGACCCACCTGCTCGACGAGCAGTTCCAGTGTCGTCGGCTCATTTTGCTGGTCGATAACGGCCGCGAGCGCCTGATCTGCCAGCGCGTCGGGTGTCTTGTTGAACTCGTGGTACCGCTGTGCATTGAGTGCCTGTGCCCGCGTGAAATCGGCCTCGGACATCAGGACCAAGCCATCAGCGTAGGACTGCGGCATACATGCTGCAACGTAGCTGAGCTCAATGTCGAAATCGCGACGGTTCACTTGCTCAATCGGTTTCACCGCAACTGCAAAACGTGTGCCATCTGCGAGCTCGACCAGGTAATCTGGTGTGTGTTCATGATGGCTGCCATCTGGACGGCTGAAATGGATGGCCGGGGGCTGGTCCCAGACATCGATCACATCTCCACGAGAGATGATGAGTAGGATGCACATGAGCTCCAGCAGACTCTCGTAGACAACGATCTGCCGGTGGCTGCCGAGGTACAACACCGCTGTCCCTCGACAGCTTCCGCGCGATTTCCGCGAGATCAAGCGCGTGGCGCGGGATGGTTCGGGCAGTACGAACCCATTGATAGTCTGACTAGACATGTTCGCCCTCCCTCACTGAGAGCAAAGCCTGGTCCAGAGATGGCGAGCAGATGCAGCCCGCCGTGCAGTGTATGCGCGTGGAAATGCTCATGGATGACCCCTTTCAGAAGACAAACGTTTCGGTTTGGCGCGCCGAACGAAGCTCCAAATGCTTGACTTGATGATCGAAAAGGGGGTATCGAGGACTTAGGTACAGGGTGTCCTAGATACCCAAATAAAGGGCTTGGAGATTGCCGTCTCCAGGCTCGTTTTCGTTTGGCTTAGGTCATGCGGTCTCCTCCTTTCCATAGCGGTCAGGCCATATCTCTTCCGGAGGCCTTTCCAGATGACGGGCGATAGCGCTTTGCGCCAAGTGCGATTTGCATCGCCCCTGGCAGACTGCGGTCACCAAGGCCGGAGATCTATCGATTTCAACGGCGATCTGATTGAGGCTCACACCTCGCGCTCGCAACTCCGCTCGCAGCTGCTTGTGCAGCCCAATATCTAGTTTCATCTCGCGACCTCGACGCTTGATCTGGTTGAACCCGAATCATCTTTTTGATGGCCGAACCGAATCACAAACTCAATGAAAAAATTTAGCTGAACCAGTGACTTACTCTAACAGCGGGCTGTTAGTAGGTCTCACACTCCGCTGTTAGATGTGTGTGAGACGGTCTCACAGGCGGATGTGATATCCAGATTTGTCGTTGATTTGCAGGGTATTATCCAAGCGTAATCCAAGGCCTCGATTGTGCGTGTTTCAGAAACGGGAGCACCGGCAGGGCACGTCGTGATCGAATCCGATCTGAAACCCGAGTTCGAAAATCTGAAAAAAGACCCGCTTTCGTGCCTCCAGGTCCCGACTTATTATCCGGAAGCGGGCACTGCGGAGGAGGGCAACATGGCGAACTGGTA
>NZ_JAATOS010000551.1:0-2506 GCF_011806505.1 Salipiger sp. HF18
GGGCGGCCAGACCGTGGGCATCAGCCCGTCGCTGCCGAACTGACCGCGCAGCCGGTGACCGAGCAGCCACGTGCGGTCGCTCAGCATCTGCGCGTCGCGGAACTGCAGGATCTCCCAGTTGCCGGGGCTGCCGTCACCGATGGCCACGAGGTTTCCGCCCGAGAGCAGCGTCGCGTCGTCGATCGACTGCAGCGCCCCCGAGAACATCCGCACCTGAAGCGCGGCCCCCTGATCCACGAGCCCCGCGGGGGCAGCGTAGAGCGCGGTCTCGGTGACCCCGATGGCGGCCCGCGCGGCGATGATCTCGTTGAGCACGTAGCCCTCGTCCGAACCCGCGTCGTAGACCGCCACCGTGCCCGGCCAGGGATCGGCGGTCAGCGCCAGATGCGGCGCGTGCTCGGTCTCATCGCCGGTCATCAGCGGCAGGTCGAGGAACAGCGGCAGCACCTCGACCGCGGGCACGAAGCCGCGCAGGGTCGGGCTGTCGTCGGGGAAGTCCGAGGGCAGGTAGACGTCAGGCTCGATGCGCACCGCGTCGACGATCTGCTGCGTACCGATCTCGACGCTGTCGATGCGCGCCAGCACCCGCCCGGCCTTCGAGGGCAGCGACACCACGTCGCCCGCAGCGATGTCCATGCGCGAGGGCGGCAGGGCAAAGCGCAGCGACTCGCGCGCGACCCGCCCCTCTGCCAGCCAGCGCTCGACCGTGAGCCGCCCCTCGCGCCGGGTCAGCGACATCAGAAGCTCGGTCTCGGCCACCGCGTGGGTGCTCTCATCGGGCAGCACCGTCTCTTCGGCGGCGATGCCGTGGTCGCCATCGGCTTCGACGAAGCGCAGCCGCACCCGACCCGCCATCTCGGCTTCGCTGGCGCGGATGCGCACGAGATCGCCGTCCAGCTCGTCGGACACGGCAAGCCTCTCGGGGTCGATCTCGACCGCCCCGCGCCCGACCCGTGGCAGGAACACCAGCCGCCCGTCGCGCTCGATGGCGTCGAAACCATGGGCGAGCATCAAGGGCTGCAACGCCCGGCGCGCGTCGCCGGTCTGGTCGACCACGTAGCCCCGCACCCAGCCGTGCAATGCACTGACGTCGTGATGGCGCAGCCCGGCCTTCCGGCAGATCTCGTCCACCACCGAGGCAAGCGTGCGCGACGACACCCGCCCGTTGAGCCAGTGCCCGCGCCGGTAGTTGTCGCCGTCCGCCCAGAGCTCGGTCAGCCCCGGGAACCATGGGTAGGGCCGGGCGTCCCACGCCCAGACATAGGCGTGGTCCATGTCGAGCATCGGGGCGCCGTATTCCTCAGACACCGGGTTGTTGGCCGGGTCGCGCCAGAAGCTGTGCATCACCCGCAGGTACTGGCGCTGGATGACCTCGTCGCGCAGCCCGTTCGAATAGCGCGGCAACCGGCCTTCCGAGCTCTTGGGGTCGAGGAACTTGTTGGGTTGGTTGGTCCCCTTGTCGAGCGCCGCGCAGCCCAGCTCGGTGAAGCGGATCGGCTTCGAGGCGGGCTGCCAGGCGGTGGGGATCTCCGAGCGCACCCCGCCCTTGCGCTCGTGGTGGGCGTTCTGCCACCAGTTGCGTATGTCCTTGTAGCGCCAGACCCATGGCTCGCGGTGGACGCCGTCGGTGATCGGCTCGCGGCGTTGCGCGGCGCGGGATTCCGGCGTCGGGTAGTACCAGTCGTAGCCCTCGCCCCCGGCGACGTTCGAGGCGAGGTACTCGGGGTTGTAGATTGCCCCCCAGCCCGCATCCGCGTGGTCTTCGCCATCGCGCCAGTCCGAGAGCGGCATGTAGTTGTCGATGCCAATAAAGTCGATCTCGGGGTCCGCCCAGAGCGGGTCGAGGTGGAAATACAGGTCGCCCGAACCGTCCTGCGAAATACTCCGACCAGTCGGCGGCGTAGCTGAGCTTCACGTCCGGCCCGAGCAGCGCGCGGCACTCCGCCGCCAGCGCCCGCAGCGCGTCCACCGCCGGGAAGCCCGCGTCCGAGCGGATCTGCGTCAGCGCCTGCATTTCGGAGCCGACGCAGAAGGCCTCGACCCCGCCCGCCGCCGCACAGAGCGCCGCCTGGTGCAGGATGAAGCGGCGATAGGACCACTCGTCGGGGCCGGAATAGGAGACGGTGCCGTCGCCCACGGTGAAATCCGCCGCCGAGGCGGTACCTATGAAGGCTGCGACCTCGGCCGCCGCCGCCCCACTGCCATCGCTCGAGCCGTCGCGCCCCGGCGCCACGTCAAGCGTGATCCGGCCGCGCCACGGCAGCGCCGGCTGATCCGCCTCGCCGGTCCAGGGGTTGGGCCTGCCGTTGCCCGCCATCTGGTCCATCAGGATGAACGGGTAGTAGAGCACCTCCATCCCCTGCTCGGCCATGCGCCGGATCGCCATCACCACCGAGGCATCCGAGGGCGTGCCGCCGTAGACCGGGCGGTTGTCCTGCCGGGGCACCAGCAGAGCCTCGTCTCGCGTCAGGTCCGAGACCCGCCACGCCATGCCGTTCTTCGCCTC
>NZ_JAATOS010000054.1:0-1217 GCF_011806505.1 Salipiger sp. HF18
GGCGAAGAGGCGCACCAGTTCGCCGCGACGCGGGCCGGGCACCAAGCGCCAGGTACGGAACGCCTTGTTCGCCAGCGCGATGGCCGCTTCGGTGTCGGCGACGGAATGTTCGGCAAGGCTGGCCACGGGCTCGCCGGTGACGGGCGAGATGACGGTCATGCCGCCGTCGACGGTGAGATCTGCGGTGACGCCGCAGGCGGCCATGGTTTTAGAAGTAATCTGTTTGAGGGGAGTGCTCATGGTTGAGGTCCTTGCTTGTCAGTCTTCTTGACAGGTGGTGTTGCGCCGGGGCCGGATCAGGCCTTCTGGAGTGTCCGGCTCAGCGCGACACGGGATTCGGCGAGCGAGCGCGCCTCGGTCTCGGCATAGCGGTGGAAGAGATCGTGCACGGGCGCGCCGAGATCTTCCTCGAAACGGGCGCGGTTGGGATTGGCGACAAAGGCCTGCGCGGCGCCGTCGCCGAGGTTCGACTGGAAGATTCCCGCAGCCGAAACCGGCAGGAAATCCTCGTAGATGATGGGATCGGCGCGCAGGCAGCCCTCCGCGATCAGGGCATCGACCCCGCGCGAGGGATCGTTGCAGGGCTTGCCGGTCGCCGAGTAGCGGAAGTAGCCCAGCCCGTCCTTGCGCAGTGTCGCGAGGTCGTCCGGGAAGGCGGTGAAGACCTCGGCAAGCGTGGCGCGGTACGCGTCGGCGTTCGAGCCGTCGGCGGCCGGGGTGATGCGGCTGCGGGTTTCGGCCAGCAGCCGGTCGTAGAGACCCTGCCCGGCGGGGGTCAGCGCGATGCCGCGCTGCTCGATCTCGCCGAAGCGGGCGGTGTGGCGGCCGGTGGTGGCCGTCTCGCCGTTCGTGGCGGACGGGGGGAAGCTCACCGGCTCTTCCAGCGCCTTGAACGAGGTCTGCCGCAGCAGGATCGGCACCGTGCGGGTCGGCGGGCCTTCGACGACGGCCTTGGGCGCGATGCCACGCTCCGGCATCATCTCCTGCACGCGATCGATGTCGAGCGTGCGCGGCGTGAGGTGGTTGATGTGCGGCCCCTTGAAGGCCACCACGTCCGCCACCAGCCGGTGCGCGTCGTGCAGGCGCTGGTAGAGCGCATGGGGAACGTTGGCCTCGGCGTGCCAGCGGAAGGTCTCGACGGCCTCGGCCACGAAACGTTCGGCGTCGGCTTCGCTCAGACCGCCGTCGGCCTCGGCCTTGTCGATCAGCTCGAGACA
>NZ_JAATOS010000055.1:0-15407 GCF_011806505.1 Salipiger sp. HF18
TCATTAAAAAAAAAGGCGCGCAGTTCGGCGTCATCGAGCAGGTCCAGCCGCAGCAGCGAGGTGAAGACGCGGAACGGGTTGCGGCGCAGCGCGGCCTCTTCGAGCGGACGGAACGCGGTGGAATGCACCGGCACGCCGGCAACCGACAGGTCGTAATAGCCGACCGGGTGCATCCCCATCACGGCGAAGAGGCGGCGCATGGTGAACAGTTCGCGCGGGGTGCCGAGGCGGATCGCGCCATGGCGCTCTTCGTCGATGCGCTCGAGTTCGCCAAGCTCCTCGAGGCGGGCACGTTCTTCGGGCGCTCCCGAGAGCACTTCGCTGTTCACGTCGCGCACCAGTTCCATCAGCGTGCCGTAGGCGGGCACCTCTTCACGATACATCGCCGACATTGCGCGAGAGAACAGCGCGCGGATCTGATGGGGGTTTGCGTGTTCCGGTGCCATGGGCCCGCTCCATTCGTAATCATGATGTATGAGAATGGTAACCGGGTCGCTGCACACATGCCCAGCAACGTCTTGCGATTACCCCATTCCGAAAACGCATGGAGTTGCCGGCCAAGCCCGGGTTACATGCATGGTAAAGCCCTCGACGCAGCCAACGGAAAGGCCAATCGAATGACACTGCAACGCCGATATCTGCCCGACATGCGAATGCTGCTGACCTTCGAATGCGCCGCGCGGCACGGCAACTTCACCCGCGCCGGCGAGGAGCTTGCCCTCACGCAGAGCGCCGTCAGCCGGCAGATCCGCGATCTCGAGACGCAGATCGGCAAGCCCCTGTTCGAAAGAGTGCGCGGGCGGGTCGTCACCACGCAGACCGGGCGCGCCTTCCTTGCTGAGGTCGAGGCCCTGCTCGACATGGCCAACAGCACCATGCGCCACGTAACGGCGGGCGGCCAGGGCGAGCGGATCCTCGCGGTGAACGCGCCGCCCACCTTTGCCGCGCGCTGGCTGGTGCCGCGCCTGTCGGGGTATCTCAAGCACCACCCGCAAACGCGCTTCGACATCTCGACGCGCCGCGACGTGTTCGATTTCACGACCACCCAATGCGACCTGGCAATCCATTTCGGCCAGCCGATCTGGCCCGGTGCGGTCTGCACTTACCTATGCAGCGAACTGGTCGTGCCGGTCGCCGGCGGGGCCTTGCTGAACACGGTGGTGCGCGATGCCCGCGATCTGGCCGAGGCCCCCAAGATACACCAGACTGAGCGCCCCCATCTCTGGGCCGACTGGTTCAAGCGCGCCGAGGTAGAGCTGTCTTCGCCGAACGAGGGACACTGGTTCGAGCAGTTCAGCCTGACCATCGAAGCGGTCCGGTCTGGGCTCGGCTATGGGCTTCTCCCGCGCTACCTGATCGAGAGCGAGCTTGCGCGCGGAGAGTTGCAGATTCCGCTCGACATCCCGCTATCGACGGACAATGCCTATTACATCGCCACCCCCGAAGACCGGGCAGATGCCGCCCGTGATTTCCGAGACTGGATGATCGCAGCCGTGTCTTTCCGGCCTCTGGCCTGAGGCTGAAAGCTCTGCTCTTCTGGTCGTCTGGCTGTGAGACGGTCAGTTCATCTCTTCCGCAAAAACCGGTTTCGGAGAGGCGTGGCTTTCGGGGACTTTCCTGCCAGATGCGGAGCCCATACCATTTTCTTCAAAGCTCTTTGCGGCCTGGCACGACAGAACCGTCTTCGCCACGATCCGGGTAGGCGGTGGGATCGCAGCGTCCGGTCCTGCCGACTGGCCAGCCACTTGAACAGAAAAGAGGGCTTGTCGCTTTGATGCCTGCCTGGGAGGTTGCGCTGCCTCGCCTTCAACCATTCGCAGGACGGGCTCTACGTGCACAAGCTGACGATCCCGCAGCGCTCTCTGATCCGGATTGCCCCGCCGGCAGCGTTCCGGTCCAGGCGTAGCTATTTATCCGGCAACCATGCCAGATGCGGGAGGCGCCGCTGATCCTTCTGCCGCCCAGGGCCAGATGTAGCCTGTGTTTTCGAATGGACTATGATAGAGCTTCCGGGTCCGACACCCGTAAGGCTCTGCTGTCCCATGACCACGCGCAACGCTCCTTCGCAGGACGAGCTCGACACACGACTTTACATGGCTTCGGTCGAGCGCACGATGCGCATCTTGGCGGCCTTTGATAACGGGCTCGGCTCCAGGACCCTC
This sequence comes from Salipiger sp. HF18, assembly GCF_011806505.1. Lineage (NCBI taxonomy): Bacteria > Pseudomonadati > Pseudomonadota > Alphaproteobacteria > Rhodobacterales > Roseobacteraceae > Salipiger > Salipiger sp. HF18. The sequence goes on from NZ_JAATOS010000055.1 coordinate 2,163, forward strand.
GCCGACATTGCCAAGCAGCTCGACTTGGGCCGCAGCGCTGTGCAGCGGATCGTCTACACCCTCGAAAAACTGGGTTACCTTGAGAGGGAGGCAGACCAACGACACTATCGGCTGACGCTCAAGATCCTGGACCTGTCCAGCGGACTGACCAGCACCGGAAGCCTGATGCGGCTGATCCAACCCGTCCTGCAGGACCTGGCCGACGAGACTGGCGAAACCTCAAGCTGGGTCAAGCTCGACGGCGACGAAATCGTCATTCAGCAGACCGTGCGCAGCAAGCACCTCGGCCACGTGAGCTTTGCTCCGGGGCAGCGCTTCGCCGCCTTGCCCTCGTCATCGGGGCAGGCGATCCTTGCCAAGGGCGACCCGAAGGTCGCAGAGAGCCTGCTGGCTGCGGCTGGTCCTGCGTTGCGCACGCGGATCGCCTTTGCCGACGCGGCAGAGATGGCTGCGCGCTTCGCGGAGATCCGGGCGCAGGGCGTTGCCACTACCGCCAAGGAAGAAGACCTGTTTAGCGTCTCGATCTCGGCACCGGTACTGTCGTCATCGGGGGTGGTTCTGGGCGCGCTCAACGTCTCTGCGCTAGAAAGCAGAGTGCCTCACACACGCATCTCGGAGCAACTGGGAGCGCCGATTCAAGCAGCGGCAGCACGGGTGGCAAAAATCCTAGAACACCAGGCAGCAGCCGGGGTCAACGCCCTCTGAAAAGGTCCGCGTCCAGCGTCTGAACCAACGCGTGCAAGGCTGGGACGATCTCTGACTGCAGCTTTTCCGGTCCGGTGCGCGCGCGCAGGACCGAAACGTTGATGGCAGCCACAACCTGGTTCTGCAGGTCGCGCACCGGAACCGAGAGCGACATGGAGCCGGGGTCCATGTCTTTCTCGGTGAGCGCGTACCCTCGCGCGGCCTCGCTGCGGATGAGATCAACGTAGCTGTGGGCATCGAGGTCTCCGAGCCGTGCCCGTATGGAGGGGCTGGCGTTCTGGAATAGGTCGACCACGATTTCAGGTCGCATATCCGCCAGAAACAGGTGTCCCGACGAGGAGGTCAGGGCATCGAAGCGGGCACCGATGGGCAGAACCACCGCCGCGCGGTGCGGGCTGGGTGCAGAACTCAGAACGACGACCTGCCCGGCGTCGTATTCCAGCCAGGACACGGTTTCACCAAAGGTCTCTGCAAGATTGACCATGGACGGCAAGGCACGTTCGATGGCCGCGTGAGACGTCAGGATACTGCGGGCAAAGAGTAATGCTCGGTTCGAGAGCCGGTATTCGAGCGTCGCTGCATCCCGGCGCAGATAGCCCAGTGTCTCCAGCGTGTAGACGAAGCGCTGCGCTGCGCTGCGCCCAAGCGCCGTCTTTGCAGCGATCCGGGTCAGAGACATCGCGGGTTCGGTTTCGTCAAAGGCTTCCATGACCGCCATCGCCTTGCGCACGGAGCCGACGAAAAGCCGGGTATCGACAGTTATGTCCTCCTTGCGCTCCGGATGCTCCATGTCGTTCTCTCTTCACTGATGAGCGTTTCGCGTGCGGCGTGCCCGCGCGACGGCGTGTGTGCCGGGAAAAACCGCTCGCGACAAGAGAGCCCGTTTATTACCGCCCCGTGAAGACCGGAGCGCGCTTGGCTTTGAATGCGGAAACACCCTCGACATAGTCGTCGCTGTCCTCCGCCTTGCGGGTGAGAGCGGCAATCTCATCCGCCAGCCCCTCGGGCAACTGCGTGGCAAGGCGGTTGAGCACCGTTCGCGCCGCCGTCACGGTCAAAGGCGCCTTGTCGGCGATTTTGGCCGCAAGCGACAGTGCCTCAGCCAACGGATCCTCCGCAGTGTCCGCCCAGGCAAGACCCGTCGCCACCGCCTCTGCCGCGTCAAGCGATGCGGCGGTATAGATCATGTAGCGGGCGGCCTGAGCACCCACCAGCGCCGCCAGACGCGCTGTGCTGTCGGCCGGATAGACCAGTCCCAGCTTCGCCGGCGGAACGGAGAACAAAGCCCGCGGCCCCACCAGCCGAAAATCGGCGCGCAGGGCCAGGGTCATGCCGCCGCCCACGCAGGGTCCGTCGATGGCGGCGATGACCGGCACCGACGCATCGGACAGCGCGGCGTAGCAGCGCGTGATCGTGTTCCAGTAACGCTCCCGCGTCACCGGATCCTTACTGGCCTCGGCAAAGGCACCAATGTCATCACCGGCGCAAAAGGCGCCGGGAACGCCAGTCAGCACGATCACTCGCACCTCCCGGTCGTCGGTCAGCTCGCTAAAGCCGCGCGCCAGCGCGTCCCAGGCAGACTCGTTCAGCGCATTACGCTTTTCGGGGCGATTGATGGAGATCACTCCAATGCCCGGAGCGGGGCGCGACACGGTGATGATCTGGCTCATGGCAGCGTCCTTTCGCGACAGCTCAGGCGGACTTCCGGCCCAGCTTGTAGCCAGTTGCCTCAAGGTCCCAGACGCCCTCGGCGCTCCGCGACAGCTCTTTCTTGCGAATGCGCTGCGTCGGGGTCTTGGGGAACTCGTTAATCTCGGCGACGTAGCGCGGCACCTGATAGTAGGCCATCCGCGTTTCGCAGAAGGACACCAGCTCCATGGGGTCGAACGCGACGCCATCGACCAGTTTCACGAAGATCTTCAGCTCGTCCTCGCCCAGCTCGCTCGGCACGCCGACCAGCGCGCTTTCGGCCACGGCGGGGTGCTTGTTCACAACCTGCTCGACCTCCCAGGCCGAGATGTTGATCCCCCGGCGGCGCAGCATCTCCTTCTTGCGACCGGCGTAGAAGATGTAACCGTCTTCGTCCATCCGGCCCAGGTCGCCAGTGAGCAGCCATCCTTCGCGCTGGGTGTCGCGGCTGGTTTGCTCATTACGGAAATACCCCAGGAAGCCAAGCCCTTCCTGAGTGCCGCGGGCGACGATCTCGCCGGTCTCGCCGCGTGGAACCTCGTTCCCGTCGTCATCCGCGATCATGATGTCGAATAGCGACAGCGGTCGCCCGCAGGAGCCGACCCGCCCATCCTTGTTCAGCGTCACGAAGGTGATCAGCTCCGACAGGCCGTAGCCCTCGCGCAGCTCCACACCGAAACGCTGCTCGACGTCTTTCCAGATCTCGGGCGGGCAGCCGCCGCCCCAGGCAATGCGCACCTTGTGATCACGGTCCAGATCCGAAGGCTTCTGCTTGAGCAGCAGCGGAAGCACTCCACCGAGGTAATGGATATGCGTCACGCCGTGCCGGCGCACGTCATCCCAGAAGCCCGAGGCGCTGAAGCGTTCGACCATCGCCAGCGTCACACCGCCGATCACCGCCGAGATGATCACCGCGACGCCCGCACCGTGATGCAGGGCCTCCCAAAGAAGGAACACGTCGCCTTTCTTCGCGTCGGTGATTTTGAGAACCGCCATCGGTCCGCCGCGCAGGGTGCGGTCGGATTTCAGAACGCCCTTGGGTGCGCCGGTGGTGCCAGAGCTGGGCGTCAGCGCGAGCACGTCGTCGGGTCCGAAATCCACATCGGGTTCGGCGTCGGAGGCGGCGGCGACCTGTGCCTCGTAGCTGTCAGGCGTAGCGACCTCCTGACCGCGCCAGAACATCGCCGGGCGGGGCGCGGTTTCGAAGGCGGCATCGAGCGCCTCTGCATAGCCTGCATCGGCGATTAGCGCGCTCATGTCGTAGGAGGTGAAATAATGTTCGAGGGAGTCGCCCCTGGCATGCACGTTCACCGGCACCCGCACGAGGCCTGCCTTCATCGAAGCGAAGATCGCGATCACGTGGTCGGGGTGGCTGGGCAGCATGATTCCCACCCGGTCTCCGGGCGCCAGGCCCGAAGAGAGCAGCGCGTTCGCCACCCTGTTCGCGGCACGGTTGATGTCCGCTACGGTGTATACGTCATCCTTGAATTTCAGGAAGACCCGATCCGGGTCGGTCGCGGCGCGCTGAGCCAGCAGGTCCTTGAACAGGACGTCGTCGACCGGGTCCATCTCTACATTCTGGGACATTGGGGTTCTTTCCTTGGTAATCTTGCCGGTGCGGGCTGCCCGGAAGGGGGCGCCCCGATCGCAACGTGGGAGCGGCCGGGGCGCGGATCAGTGTCTGGCAACGTCCCAAGGGGCGATGCCAGGTGTCACGTCAGTCGAAGTCGACCGCGAGGATGCGCTCGGCCCAGGTATCGATCTCGGCCTCGTAGATCGTGGCGGCGTCCTCGGGTGCGTCGGTCGAAGGCACGATGCCGCGGTCACCCATCTGCGTGACGAAGGCCTCGCCGGCCACCGTCTGCTGCAGGGCGGCCTTGAGCGCGGTCAGCGCCGCCTCGTCGATCCCCACCGGTGCCAGCAATCCATATACCGAGGCGACGTTGAAGCCGTCGAGGCCGGCGTCAGAAGCGCTGGGGACGTCGGGAAGCATGTCGATCCGGTCGGGCATGGCCACGACCATCGGCTTGATTGCATTGGCTTCAACCTGCGGCAGCGCGGTCGAGACGGTCGCGACCATCAGCGACACGCGGCCCGCCACGAGGTCGGCCATCGCCGGGGCGCCACCGGTGTAGGGAATATGTTCGAGTTCGAGACCTGCGGCATCGGCGAAGACCATGGCGCCAAGATGCTCGGTGGAGCCGATGCCGGACGAGGCATAGGTCAGCGGCAGGTCCTCTGCCTTCGCGTACTCGATCAGCTCCTCGATGGTGTCAGCCGGCACATTGTTCGCTGCCACCAGCATCAGCGGGACGCGACCAACGGCACCGACCGGGGTGAAATCGTCCTTGAGCGCGTAACCCGCCGTCTCGGGGGTGAGCCCGGTCGTGATCGCGTTGCTCGTCACCGAGGTCATCAGCAGCGTGTAGCCGTCAGGCGCGGCATTGGCGACGAACTGGTTGCCGATGCTGGCCGAAGCACCGGGCCGGTTCTCGACCACGAAGTTCTCGCCCATCAACTTGCCCATTTCGGCGGCAGTGACGCGGCCGACGTAATCGACGGTTCCGCCAGCGTTGTAGGGCACGACGACGCGCACGGGCTGGTTCGGAAAGTCCTGCGCCAGCGCGGGTGCGGCAAGAGCGGCCGAGGCGGCAAGCACCCGGAGGAAAGATTTGATCATGATATTTCCCTGTATTGCATAGCAATTGTTGTAATTATTTTTGAAGGATGCGACCATCAATTTATCTTGTCAAGCGTCGCTTCCACAACGCAGGACAACTGTAGCCGGCCGCTGAAGAGCCGGGGCCAAACCTAAAACAACATCGAAAACAGAGAGGTAGTCGACATATGACCGCCAATACCCACCGTCTTGCGTCTTCGGACGTGCTCGCTGGAGTCGGGATTGTCGCCCTGAGTCTGGGCTTCGGCATCGGGGCGCTTTCCTACGACATCGGCAGCCTTGCCCGGATGCAGGCGGGCTTTTTCCCGTTCGTCCTGGGAGTGATCGGAACGCTGCTGGGCACTGCGCTGATCACCATGGGGCTTGTCCGGCAGGGAGAGGTTCCGCGCATGCCTGCGCTCCGGCCGCTGCTGTACATTTCGGCGGCCTTCATCGCCTTCAGCCTGACCATCGACTGGCTGGGCCTTATTCCGGCGATCGTGATCTGCGGCTTCATTGCGGCGAAAGCCACGCCCTCGACCACGTGGCGTGAGGCGCTGATGCTGTCGGTGGGACTTGCCGTCGCGATCTGGCTTCTCTTCGTCGTGCTGTTGTCCATGCCGATCCGCGTCTGGGCAGGTTTCTGACTGATGGATATCCTCGCCAACCTGATAGGAGGCTTTGCCAGCGCGCTGTCTCCGGAAAACCTGCTCTATTGTTTCATTGGCGTGACGGTGGGCACCTTCGTCGGCGTATTACCGGGCATAGGCTCCATGATCGGAATCTCGATTCTGCTGCCCATGACCTTCTACCTGTCACCCGAAGCCGCGCTGGTGATGCTTGCCGGCATCTACTACGGCGGAGAATATGGCGGGTCGATCTCGTCGATCCTCATCAATCTGCCAGGCTCTGCGTCAAGCGCGGTGACCAGTATCGAGGGCTACCAGATGACGCGGCAGGGCAGGGCGCCCGTGGCGCTATTCATCACTGCCATGGCATCCTTCCTGGGCGGCACCATCGGTATCGTTCTGCTGACGGCGTTCGCGCCGATCCTTGCTGACCTGTCGTTGCGCTTCGGCCCGGCCGATTACTTTTCGATCATGGTGCTGGGCCTTCTGGCATCGACCACGATGACCCAAGGCGCGGTTTTGAAAAGCTGCGCGTCGGTAGTCCTCGGGGTGATGTTCGGCACCATCGGCACTGACATAAACACCGGTGTGCAGCGCTTCACCTTCGGCACGATGGAGTTGTTCGACGGCATCAGCATCATCATCATCGCAATGGGTGTGTTCGGCATCGCGGAGATTCTGGCAACGGTGATGGGCAATGATCACATGTCGGTAAAAGCCAATGTGCGCCTGCGGGACATGCTGCCCACGCGGGATGATCGACGACGCAGCGCTATGCCGATCCTGCGTGGAGGGTTGCTCGGTTCGCTTCTGGGAGCCCTGCCTGCCACCGGGCCGACAATCGCCTCCTTCCTGGCCTACACACTTGAAAAGCGTGTGAGCCGCCACCCAGAAGCTTTTGGCACAGGAATCATCGAAGGTGTGACGGCGCCGGAAGCGGCCAACAGTGCTGCGGCGCAGACCGCCTTCGTTCCCACGCTGACCTTGGGCATTCCGGGCAGCGCAACAATGGCGCTGATCCTTGGTGCGCTGCTCATTCACGGTATACCAGCCGGACCTCGGCTGATCACAGACCATGGAGACACGTTCTGGGCGTTGGTCGCGAGTTTCTGGATCGGCAACGTGCTTTTGCTGGTTCTGAACATACCTCTGGTAGGAATCTGGATCCGGTTCCTGTCGATCCCATATCGCTTGCTCTATCCGGGAATCATCTGCCTTATCTGCGTCGGCGTCTACAGCGTCAAACTGACCAGCCTCGATATTCTGATCGTGCTGGGCATCGGGCTGCTGGGGTATGGAATGCGACTGGTGAACATGAGCGGGGCGCCGTTGTTGATGGGCTTCATACTGGGGCCGATGCTAGAAGAGAACATGCGCCGTGCCTTGTTGATGTCTCGGGGAGATCTGACCACCTTCTTCACCGAGCCGATAAGCGCCACCGTACTGGGCGCGACCGCGCTACTGATGTTGTGGTCCGGCCTTCGGGCGTTACAGCCGCGCCACGTTTGAGAAATCCGGACGACGAGGATGCTGCCCGCTCCTCGCCGCCCGCTTCGAGGCTGCGGGGCTCGGCTGTATCATGGTGGGTCGGATCAGACGGTGGCGGCATCCATCCCGGAGACCTGATCCATGCCGCCCGACATGCCGCCGCCGTTATTCCCGCCGATGTGCTCGCCAGTTTAAGGGCCGACCTCCGCAAGATGCAGCAGACCGAGGCGCTGGTGCTCGACGCGGCCCTCGCGCCGCGGTTTGATTTTGACGCCTTGGAAAAGGCGCAGACCTAAAGTCGGGGCACCCGGCGCGGTCCGCCCGGATTCGCCCCGCAGCCCGAAACGCCAGACCATGCGGCAAGGGAGGCAGGTCACCACGTTGAACTCTGCTCCGTAGGGGTAGCCGGGGCACTGTCAGTTTGCAGACCGCACGATCGGCGGATAGCCAAGTTTCATGCGGAATCCACCTGATCTTCCGCCCCTCCCAATCGCCGAGCGCCTGCTGGCGCAGGGCGGAGATCGGCTCGGCTCCGGCATGGCCGAGCAACGCCGCCGCCTCCTGCGCCCGGCTGCGAGTGGACGTGCACGCGCGGTCCGGATCCAGAGCGGTGACCACACCCGGAGCCTGTTCCTGGTGAAAATGTAGAGACGCGGTGCATCCCGTGGGATAGAAGAGACGCTTGATCGCGCGCTCGCAAGATGCGTCACGGCGGAACTTTCGTAAAAATGACACATAATTTCCATTATGCGATCCACTCAAGGCGTTCGGGCACATTCTAAACTGGGTTGCGACAAATCCCCTATCTTGCTGGAAAGCAAGGAGAACGGACAAATGCTCACGAAGAGCTGGATCTGCGTGAGCGGCGCAGGATCGAAGACCTGCTGAACGCAAAGCTGCCGGTCAGCAGGATTGCCGCAGAGATCGGTCGGCATCGTTCGACCGTCTACCGCGAGATCAGGCGGAACTGGTTCAGCTATGAGTGCCTGCCGGGTTACGATGGCTATTACGGCGGCGCCGCGCATCAGAAAGCCACCAGTCGGCGCGCCCGCCAGCGCAAGCTGATCCGGCATCCTGAGCTTCGAAATCAGGTCGTCGAGCGGATCAGGAACGGCTGGACCCCCGAGCAGATCGCCAACCGGTTGATCCACGAAGGTGCGACGCTCCGGGTCTGCCAGGAGACGATCTACCGGTACATCTACTCGAAGGAAGGCATGGCGCAGGAGCTCTGGTGGTACCTGCCCGAACACCCAAGGCCCGCCGGGCTCCAAAATTCGACCGTGATGTCGATATCCTGTTCCGCCCGGATTCCGCCCGGACAACGTCGCACACCGCAGAGAACTCGGCCATTGGGAGGGTGATTTGATGCTGTTCAAACAATCGATTGGCCAGACCAATATCACTTCTCTGGTCAAACGTGTCAGCAGCTTCATTGTGCTGCTGAAGACCGCCACCAGGCGCACGAAACCGGTCATGCCCTGCCCGGCAGGCGATTGCGAAGCAATCTGCCGAGAGGGGCGAGATCGTGAAGGCGGTGCGGGATCTGCCCGTGGCGGGGCGCAGATCCATCACCTTCGACCGCGGCACGGAGTTTGTGTCATGGCCGCACCTGCTGGCCCAGCCCGGAACCCAAACGTGGTTCTGCGACCCTCCTCACCTTGGCAGAAAGGCACAGTCGAGAACGCCAACCGCCGGCTTCGCCGCTGGCTTCCAAGGCAGCGAGACGTCGCGCCCATGACAGAGCTCGAGTTGACGCAGCTCTGCGACCAGCTCAACAACACGCCTCGAAAATGCCTTGGATGGAGGACCCCGGCCGAGGTCTTCCGCGAAAAGATGATGGAGGAAATCGACCGACGCCCCTCCCCTCGCAGGTCATGGGAGTCGCGCTTCAAGTAGCGCACACGCTCGCCGCCAACAGACGTCAGGGCGGCGCCTTTTTCACGATCAGATGCGGTGCGCCGTCCGATGTTCTGCGATGACTGCGCCCGTCCAGGGCGAGGGTTCCACGTATCCTGTGACGCCAGTTCGAGAAGCTCTCGAACCGAACGGTGTCAACCGGCTGGTCGAGCTTGATTTCCACCTGCCGATGCCCTGCAGGCCCCGAAAGGGCAGTGATTTCGCCGGTGTAGGCCTGGCCAAGGTAAGACCCGGCCACCCGATCACCGAGGGCAAGTTCGGGTGGCGCGTTCCGTTGGGTGAGCCGGGCATGCAACGTGTTCCAGTCCCGTGCCCCGTGTTGCTTGGCAATGAGTTCAAGGGCTTGCGCATGCCCGATGACAGTGCCCGCAGCCTGCAGAGCCTGCCGGAGCGCTTTGGCCTGTGCCTTAACGGAGTCTAGCGATGTCCGTGTCATGGTCTCTCCTTGATAAGCAGTGTCGTGGCTGTTGTGTCGAATACGCGGCTCCGGAAAATGCTCATCAGAGCCACAAGAGCCAGGGCGGCGTCTGCGGCTGGAAACGCATACCAAAGGCCTTGAAGCCCAGAGTGCGCGTCCAGCACGATGACGAGAACAGGCGTCAGAAGCCAAGGCCTTCCCAGAGTCAGAACTGCGGTTCGCAGAGGATGTCCCATCGCCTGATAATGCATCGCAATGACGAGGATCGGCCCGGTGACGGCATAAAGCGCTGTCATGGGGCGCATGATTGCGCCAACTGCAATGATGACCTCCTGATCGTCGGAAAACAACGCTCCGAGCATTTCGCCTGCGAGCATGGCGGTCAGTGTCACGCCCAAGCACCACAGAAACGCGCACCCTATCGCGAGCCGCAGGGCTGCGCTCGCCCGGTCCATTCGGCCTGCGCCGACGTTGTTCCCGGTGATGCTTTGGGTGGTCAGCGCGATGGCCATCTGCGGCAGGAAGGCCAGACCAAGAATGCGCGTTACAATCCCGTATGCTGCGACATACGTTCCATGATCTGCGGCGGTGTTGCCGATGGCGAGGAGCACGGTGCCGGCCACGAGCGCCATTCCGATGAAGCTCAGACTGAGTGGCAGGCCCAAAGCGAGGATCTGCCGCCACCCTGTCAGCCAGCTTGCGTTCCGGATCATATCAAGTGGCAAAAGAGCGGGGTCGCGTTTGCGCACTGACAAAAGCAGCATCAAGCCAAGTGCCTGCGCCGCCACCGTCCCGATTGCCGATCCTGCGATGCCGAAATCGAGGACCACAATCGCAATGTAGTTCGCAGCGACGTTCAGCAGGTTAACGATCACCGACAACAGTGCGATATGCCCCGATCGCCCTTCGTTGCGCAGCGCATCAGCGTGCAGGCCCAGACCAAACTGCACAGGCGCCCCCAGGATCAGGATCCGCAGATACGCTCTTGCTGGCGCCGCCACAGGTTCATTTCCGGCGGCGAGAAACGAAACAAGGCTCGGGCCAAACATCAGCGCGCCGAGCATCAAGGCCGCACTCAGGGCGAGGGCAAGCCCATGCGCTCCCGCGAAGACAGCGCCCGCATCGCGTCGCGCGCCTTTGCCCAGGTACCGCGCCATAAGGCTCGACATGCCGCCACCCGTCAGAGTGGTCAACGCAGTCAACAACATGGCCACAGGAAAGGCCAGACTGACAGCAGCTAGGGCGTGGGCACCGATAAAATGTCCCACGAAGATCCCGTCGACCACGTTCAGCAGGCCGCTCGTTGACATGACCACTGCCATGGGAAGGGCGTTGGACAGAAACAGTCGTCTGACCGGCAGGGTCAGAAAGGGGTTTTCAATCGTTTTGGCAGCGCGTCCGACAGACATCGCTCACTCCTCGCAAGAGGCATTTCGGATTTGGAGGGGGGCCTGCATTACCCACCTGCGAAATGCTTCGAGGGTGAGATGTCGTCTTGCTCCGGGCTTCACCGTGACTCGCGTCCGCAGGCGGCAGGTGCCCGGCACCTTGCCGCTCCGATACGAGGGATCAACCTGCAAGGCAATAAAAGGCTCCGATCGCAGTTCGGTCTCTGTTCCCGAAATGCCACACGCAGGGGAACGCGCGGTCCTTTGCGGTCGGTCGGGGCTTTTCGCGTCGATCCGCCGGGCTTGGTGACAGGGACGGCGCCAGCCGGCCTCTGACTCGCGCACTCGGCCCACGGCCGACCTTCGGACCAAGCGTAGCCGGTGGCCGCTCCCGTCTTGTTCAAAACCGTTCTCTTCGGCAAACCCGAGGGAGGTCGGTGGAACGAAAATTGTATTTTTCCGTAGCCAGTCTCGACGCTATCTGCCGGCCCTTTCTGGGCTTTTCTTGTGCCGACCGAGGCCCCCCACGTTTCGTTCTAAGCGTCAGGGCGAAACGTTCAATACGCGCGCGCTCTGTCCCGCCTAGCCTTGTTCCTCAGCGCCGGTCCTGCGGTAGAGGAGGCCGCCCCGGCTGCGATGGCAACAACAGGGAGAGAGAGATGACGCATAAGATTGATGCTCTTGTGATCGGGGCTGGGGTGGCGGGGCTCTACCAGCTTCACCAGCTGCGCGAGATGGGGCTGGCGGTTCACGGGGTCGACGCGGCCTCCGATGTCGGAGGGACGTGGTACTGGAACCGCTATCCCGGTGCCAGGTTCGACAGCGAAAGCTACATCTACCAGTACCTGTTCGACGAGACGCTCTACAAGGACTGGACATGGTCCGAACGCTTTCCCGCCCAGCCCGAGATCGAGCGCTGGATGCACTACGTGGCCGACCGGCTGGACCTGCGCAAGGACTTCACATTTTCATCCAGGGTGACACGCGCCGTCTATGGCGAGGACACCGGCCGCTGGACGGTGGAGACGGACACCGGCGACGTCTACGACACGCAGTTCCTGGTCAGCTGCTCGGGGATGCTGTCCGCGCCGCTGACGGATCGCTTTCCCGGACAGGACCGCTTCGAGGGCCGGATCGTGCACACCGCGCTCTACCCGAAGGAGGGCCTGGATCTCGAGGGCAAGCGCGTGGGTGTCATCGGTATCGGTGCCACCGGCATCCAGGTGATCCAGACCATCGCGCCCGTGGTCGACACGCTGACGGTCTTCGTGCGCACGCCTCAATATGTGCTGCCGATGAAGAACCCCAAGTACGGTCCGGACGACGCGGCCACCTACAAGGCGCGGTGGAACGAACTGACCTCGAACCTGCCGAACACCTTCACCGGCTTCGAATACGATTTCGAGCATGTCTGGGCCGATTGCACCCCCGAACAGCGCCGCGCGATCCTCGAAGAGAACTTTGCCGACGGGTCGCTGAAGCTCTGGCTAGCCTCGTTCAGCGAGGTGTTCTTCGACGAGGCGGTCAGCAAGGAGATCAGCGCCTTTGTCCGCCAAAAGATGGAAGCGCGCCTGAAAGACCCCAAGCTGATAGATATCCTCGTGCCGAAGCAAAGCGATTTCGGCTTTGGCACCCACCGCGTGCCCCTCGAGACGAACTACCTCGAGGTCTACCTCCAGGACAATGTCGAGGCCGTCCCGGTGAGGGATAACCCGATTGCCGAAATCGTCCCCGAGGGCGTGAAGCTGGAGGACGGGACGGTCTATCCGCTCGACGTGATCGTCATGGCGGTGGGCTTTGACGCGGGGTCTGGCGCGCTGTCGCGGATCGACATTCGCGGGCGCGGCGGCATGACGCTGAAAGACGAGTGGGAAAAGGACATCCGCACCACGCTGGGCATGCAGAAGCACGGCTTCCCCAATCTCTTCATGACGGGCGCCCCGCTCGCCCCGTCCGCCGCGCTGTGCAATATGACCACCTGCCTGCAACAACAGACCGAATGGATCGCCGATTGCATCAAGGCCATGCGCGCCCGGGGGGTAACGGTGATCGAACCCACCGCGGAAGGCGAGGACGCCTGGGTGCAGCACCACGATGAGACGGCAAATGCCACGCTGATCGCGAAGACCAACAGCTGGTACAACGGCGCCAACGTGGCGGGCAAACCGCGCCGGGTGCTGTCCTATACCGGCGGCGTCGGGACCTACCGGGCGAGGTGCCAGGAGATCGCCGAAAAAGGCTATGAGGGGTTCGCCCTGACCGGCGCGCCCGAAACGGCGGAACCGGCCGAGTGATCCCGGGCACGGCGGGCCATGTCTCTGGTCCGCCGTGCCCCCGACTCCGTGCGGTCGG
>NZ_JAATOS010000552.1:0-2486 GCF_011806505.1 Salipiger sp. HF18
GAGAGGATGATCGCCCCGAAGTTGGTGGCGAAGAGCAGCATCGCCTCGTAGGCGCCATCGAACTCCTGGAAATAGAGCAGGATGCCCACGGTCGCGAGGGGCGGCACCAGCGCCACGCCGATGGCGGCGCCGGGCAGCAGCGAGAGCTCGGATTTCTGGACCTGCACGTAGGCCCCGGCGAGCCCCGCAGCGAGCGCGATGACCAGGTCCTCGGCGCCGGGGTCGGTGCGGCTCAGCACCTCGTCCGGCAGCAGCACGCCGCGCGGGAAGTCGGTCATGAAGACGATGAGCCAGGCGACGCCGATGCTGGCGAGCGCGGCGATCCAGACGACCACCAGAAGCGCCACGGCGCGCGAGATGTCCCCGGTGACGATGGCGGCGGCGGTGCCGAGGATCGGGGTCATCAGCGGCGCCACCAGCATGGCGGCGATGATCACCGCACCGGAGTCGCGGATCAGCCCCATGGTGGCGATGACCACGGCGAGTCCGAGCAGCATGGCGAAGCGGCGCCAGTAGATCATCCGGTCGGAGCCCTCGAAGCGGATGATGCCCTTGGTAGTGCTGAAGTTGCGAACGGTCATTGTCGTTACTCGCTGGGGCGCGCGGCGCCCGGGTTGGGCGACTGTCAGAGTAACGGTGTGACTATCGGTGCGCGGCGGACCTGCCCGGTCAGCCTCTCCCCCAAGTGCCGAACTTCAGTCACTTAGAAGGGTACTGCCACCGGGCGCGCCGGGCAAGATGGCACGTTGTGCGCGAGGACCGAGGAAAGGGCCGGGCGCGGGCCTGCCCCGCGGCCGTCACTCGGCGCTTTCGACGATGCGCTTGAGCTGCCAGATCGACATCGAATAGACCTTCTCGACGTTCAGCTCCGGGTGGCTGTCATAGGGAAACATGACCCACAGCGGCCCGCTTTCGGTGACCTCGAAGGGCGCGTCGTCGATGCGGGTGGCGATGATCGGGTAGTCGGCGGTCAGGTACTCGGCGTCCGCGTCGAGGTCGATCTTCATTTCGTAGCCGTCGTCGGCCACCAATGCGATGACCCCGTGCTCAAGCCCGGCCGAGGCGAGCACCTCGCGCAGCACCGGGCCGGAGAACTTCTTCTCTTCCCATGTCCACTGCGTTTCGGTGCTGAAATCGCGCGAGGTCATCGCCTCGAGCGCGTCACGGTCGAGCTCGGTCACCGTGCCGTCGGCGGTTTCGATGGCGAGCAAGGTGTCCTCCGCCAGGACCGGCCCGGCGCAGACCGTCGCGAGCAGCAGCGGCGCGGCGAGTCGGGCAAGGCCCGACAGCCGGGACCGGGGTTGAGGGGCATGGCGCATCGAACTCTCCTTTCCGGGTCTCTTGGTGTCCCAGCGGCGGGCGGGCCGGGCTTGGCCGCGCTTCGCGTAATGGCTGAGACCGTACTCATCATTTCGCCTCTTAACCTTGATCGGAATCAAGCGTTTGGGGAAGCCCGGAAAACATGCGGCTCGCGCCATGGTGCTGCCAGGAAAGCGCCTTCGGGTTTCCCCGAAATGCGCGGTAACTGCATGGGATGTCGTGACTTTCCCGCGGCCTAAGAGGTGGCGCGGCCCTCTCAGGCGGTGAGCGTGGCGCTCCAGCGCGCGGCGGTGCGGGCAGCCTCGGCGATGTGGTCGGCTTGCGTGGCGCTGGTGCGGGAGCGGCGCGGCTTCAGGTCATGGTCGCCGTCCTCGAACCAGCAGAGCTGGATCTTCGGCGACAGCGCATAGCCTGCGACCTCGTCCTGCGTGCCGAACGGGTCGCGGGTGCCCTGACAGATCAGCGCGGGCGTCGCGAGCATCTCGAGATGGTCTGTGCGCAGCCGCTCTGGCTTGCCGGTCGGGTGGAACGGGTAGCCGAGGCAGAGGAGCCCCGCGATGCGGCCCGCAGCAAAGGCCTCGTCGGCGACAAGGCTCGCGACCCGGCCGCCCATCGACTTGCCGCCGATGATCAGCGGGCCCTCGGCGGCGAGCGCGTCGATGGCCTCGTGATATTCCGCGCGCAGGCTCTCGATGCGGGGCGGAGGCCGCTTGCTGCCGCCGCTGCGCCGTCCGGCCATGTAGGCAAACTCGAACCGCGCCACCCGCAGGCCGGCCTCGGCGAGCGCTGCGGCGGCAAGCTCCATGAAACCGCTGTCCATCGCCGCCCCGGCGCCATGCGCGAGCAGCACGGTGCTGCGCCCGGGCGCGTCGCCGTCGATCAGGAACTCCGTCACGTCGTCACCTTCCCTCATATGGTCCGGCTGCCAGCATCGCCCGATGCCGGGGCAGGGACAAGCCGTGCGGGTTTGGTCCCCGTGGTCAGAACCGGCGCGGCACCGGGCGGCCGGTCAGCCGCTCCCAATACTCGTCGGCGCGCTTCTCGAAACTTGCGGCCTGTCGCGCATCGCTCTGGTAGAACTGCCCCGGCGCGACGCCCGTGGCGTAGCTTTGCTCGACCCAGCCGCGCGGATCGTCGTGCGGAAAGCGGTAGCCCACGTGCCCGAG
>NZ_JAATOS010000553.1:0-2474 GCF_011806505.1 Salipiger sp. HF18
GTGCGCGGCATGTACCGGGGAACGCTGCCATGCCAAGGCTGAGCGGCGTCCTCCTGGTGCTGGCGGTGTCCGGCTGCTCGCTGCTGTCCCCGGTCGAGGAGAACTCCCTCGCCCGCGAGACCGCGGCGCAGGCGGTGGCGCCGGTGCTGGCGCGCATGGCGCCCGGGGTGCCGACCGAGCGGGCCGTGGCCTGCACGCTCGACTTTGCGAGCCGCGGCCAGATCGAGGCGCTGGCGATGAACAGCGCCCTGGCCCAGAACGAACTGACCGACGATATCGTGACCGATATCCTCTACAAGCGGGGCACCCGCGACTGCATGCGTGGTGGCCCGTTCTACTGGCTGCTCTACTAGGAGACGTTTCTTGCGCAAGATTCTGCTACCGATCCTCTTCCTTGCCGCCTGCTCCGCGGAAAGCCAGGACGAGATTGCGCGCTCCGCGGCCCGGTCGACCACGTCCAAGATCGTGGTCGAGCAATTCCCGGGCGTTCCGGTGCAGCCGGCCCTCGACTGCATCATCAACAATGCCACCGCGACGCAGATCTACGCGCTTGCGGCGGACAGCGTGACCGGTCCGACGGAAAGCACCGTGCAGATCGTCCGAGAGATCGTCTCGAAGCCCGAGACACTAACCTGCCTGGCGGCCGAGGGGCTGCCGGCCCTCATCCGATAGGAGAGCGACATGGTTCAATTCACACTCCCCAAGAACTCGAAGATCCGGACCGGCAAGACCTGGCCCAAGCCACAGGGCGCGACCAACGTCCGGGCCTTCAAGATCTATCGCTGGAACCCGGAGGACGGCGAGAACCCGCGCGTCGATACCTATTTCCTCGACATGGACAAGTGCGGCCCGATGGTTCTGGACGCGCTCATCAAGATCAAGAACGAGATCGACCCGACGCTGACCTTCCGCCGCTCCTGCCGCGAAGGCATCTGCGGCTCCTGCGCGATGAACATCGACGGCATCAACACGCTGGCCTGCATCTACGGTCTCGACGAGATCAAGGGCGACGTGAAGATCTACCCGCTGCCGCACATGCCCGTGGTCAAGGACCTGATCCCCGACCTGACGCATTTCTACGCGCAGCACGCCTCGATCATGCCGTGGCTCGAGACCAAGACCAACCGTCCCGAGAAGGAGTGGAAGCAGTCCATCGAGGACCGAAAGAAGCTCGACGGTCTCTATGAGTGCGTGATGTGCGCCTCGTGCTCGACCTCGTGCCCGAGCTACTGGTGGAACTCCGACCGCTATCTCGGCCCGGCTGCGCTGCTTCACGCCTACCGCTGGATCATCGACAGCCGCGACGAGGCCACCGGCGAGCGTCTCGACGCGCTCGAGGACCCGTTCAAGCTTTACCGCTGCCACACCATCATGAACTGCACCAAGACCTGCCCGAAAGGTCTGAACCCGGCGAAATCCATCGCCGAGATCAAGCGCATGATGCTGAACCGGCACGTCTGAGACGGTCCGTCCAACGACATCTCGACGCCGCGCTTTCCGCAAGCGCGGCGTCTTGCGTTCCAAAAGGGGCCTTCCAGCGGGGTAGGGGGCGATGACCCTGCGGAATCATGCAGGAACTGCAAAGCCCTGTTGCAGCATCGGGGGGTGTGCTGCGCTGCAGCAAAGGCTATCTAGACGTCCGAGGGGGGAAAGACGGACCGATACCGAAGGACCACCCGATGCAAGAGCAGACCAAATCGCAAATCGACGCCGCCGAGGCGCTTGCCATTCTCGAACAGGCCTATGCCTACTACCAGCCCGAACCCGTTCTCGTGCACGACACCGCCCGCGATGCGGACGAAGAGCCCGGCACCTGCGCCTACTACCAGGCCGCCTGAGGGCGTCCGGGGCGGAGCATCCGCCCTGCCGGCTGATGCCATGACACAGCGACCGATTTCCCGAGGCCGGCAATGATCTTTGCCGTCGGCCTCGTCGTCGCGTTCGTGATCCTGCTGCTCTACAACAGGAAACACCGGGACCGCAGGCTCTGCCGCTGGCGGGAATACCGCCAGGGCGATGTCTCGCGCTGGACCTGCATCCATTGCGGGGCCGAAACCGAAGGCAAGCGCGGCGAGCCGCCGCAACTGTGCCTGCGCGAACACGGCTGAGGCCGTCGCGCGAAAATTCTCCGAACCGCCCTGAAACGATCTTGATTGCGTGGTACTCCGGCGCCATATGCGCGTTCATAGACGCCAACGCACGCGCCTCTGTCGAGGTGGGGATCCTTCCCACGCGGTTACGTAGCGACGGTAACGTCTCCCTTGGAACTGAGCGGTCTGCGCCGGGAAACCGGAATGGCCGGGTCTGATTGGAGATGACCATGAACGCATACGTGACCGGGTTCGCTGCCCGTCAAACCCCTGTCTTTGCCGCCCCCGACCCGGAGACCGCACCGGAGCGCCCGCTCAGCCGCGCCGAGGCCTACGTGCGTGCGCACCGGTTCGAGCGCCCGACGCTGGTGATCGACACCCAGA
>NZ_JAATOS010000554.1:0-2466 GCF_011806505.1 Salipiger sp. HF18
CTGCGAGGAGCTGGGCGTCGCGCTCGTGGCCTTTTCGCCGGTCGGGCGCTCGCTGCTGACCGACACGCCGATCACCCGCGAGAGGATCGCGGCCAACCCCTTCCTGGCATCGAACCCGCGGATGATGGAGCCGAACCTCTCGGCCAACCTGAAGATCGTCGAGGGCTTCCGGGCGCTCGCCGCCGAGATGGGGCTGAGCACCGCGGCGCTGGCCATCGCCTGGGGGCTGCACAAGGGCGGACACGTGGTCTCGATCCCCGGCACCCGCTCGGTCGCGCATTTCGCCGAGCTCGTGGCGGGCGCCGAGGCGGAGCTCACGGCCGAGGACGTGACACGGGTCGAGACGGTCCTGCCGATCGGCTGGTGCCACGGCGACCGCTACTCGCGCGACCAGTCGGTGGGGCCCGAGAACTACTGCTGAGCCCACGGGGCCGGCGGCAGGAAGGGGGCGCTGCCCCCGTCGCGCGATGCGCGACTCCCCCGGGATATTTCAGGCCATTGGATGCCCATGGGCGGGGCTCCCGGTTTCCAATGGCCCCAAATATCCCCGCCGGAGGCATCCGGGGCTGCGGCCGGGCGGCGGGTCGGAACGAGGGCGCGGCGTTCGGGGCTTGATCCGGGCGCGCGCTTTGCGTATACCGCGCCCGGTCAAGACAGGCGACAACGCCGCGGACAGGACAACGGGCAGGGCCAGGATTTCATCCGGCCCTTTTTGTCATACGCGGATGTCTGAACGGGCCAGAAGGTTCGCCACAAGTGCGGACATCATCCAAGACCGGCGGAGACAACCGCCCGGCCAGAAAAAACGAATTGTAAAGGAACATGACGCCACATGGCTAACGCAACCATGGAGGAATTCGAGGCCCTCCTTAATGAAAGCCTCGAAATGGACACGCCGGACGAAGGTTCGGTTGTCAAAGGCAAGGTCATCGCGATCGAAGCGGGCCAGGCCATCATCGACGTCGGCTACAAGATGGAAGGCCGCGTCGATCTCAAAGAATTCGCGAACCCCGGCGAAGCGCCCGACATCTCCGTCGGCGACGAAGTCGAGGTGTACCTGCGCTCCGCAGAGAACGCCCGCGGCGAAGCCGTCATCTCGCGCGAGATGGCCCGTCGTGAAGAGGCATGGGACCGGCTCGAGAAGGCCTACGCCGACGACGCCCGCGTCGAAGGTGCGATCTTCGGCCGCGTCAAGGGTGGCTTCACCGTCGATCTCGGCGGCGCCGTTGCCTTCCTTCCCGGCTCGCAGGTCGACGTCCGCCCCGTGCGTGACGCGGGCCCGCTCATGGGTCTCAAGCAGCCGTTCCAGATCCTCAAGATGGACCGTCGCCGTGGCAATATCGTTGTCTCGCGTCGTGCGATCCTCGAGGAATCGCGCGCCGAGCAGCGTGCGGAAGTCATCGCCAACCTCACCGAAGGCCAGACGGTCGACGGCGTGGTCAAGAACATCACCGAATACGGTGCGTTCGTCGACCTGGGCGGCGTGGACGGCCTGCTGCACGTCACCGACATGGCATGGCGCCGTGTGAACCACCCGTCCGAGATCCTGTCGATCGGCGAGACCGTCAAGGTCCAGGTCATCAAGATCAACAAGGACACCCACCGTATCAGCCTCGGCATGAAGCAGCTGCAGGAAGATCCGTGGGATCTGGTTGCCGTCAAGTTCCCGCTGGGGTCGGTCCACAAGGGCCGCGTCACGAACATCACCGATTACGGCGCGTTCGTGGAGCTGGAGCCGGGCGTCGAGGGTCTCGTTCACGTGTCCGAAATGTCCTGGACCAAGAAGAACGTGCACCCCGGCAAGATCGTCTCCACCTCGCAGGAAGTGGACGTCATGGTGCTCGAGATCGACCCGGCCAAGCGCCGCGTGTCGCTCGGCCTCAAGCAGACCATGCGCAACCCGTGGGAAGTCTTCTCCGAGACTCACCCCGAGGGCACGCAGGTCGAGGGCGAGGTCAAGAACATCACCGAGTTCGGCCTGTTCATCGGTCTCGACGGCGAGATCGACGGCATGGTGCACCTCTCGGACCTCTCGTGGGACCAGCGTGGCGAAGAAGCCATCCAGGAATACCGCAAGGGCGACATCGTGCAGGCCGTGGTCACCGAAGTGGACACCGAGAAGGAGCGTATCTCGCTCTCGATCAAGGCTCTCGGCGGCGACAAGTTCGCGGAAGCCGTTGGCGGCGTGAAGCGCGGCTCGATCATCACCGTGAACGTCACGGCGATCGAGGACGGCGGCATCGAGGTGGAATACGAAGGCATGAAGTCCTTCATCCGCCGCTCCGACCTGTCGCGTGACCGCTCCGAGCAGCGCCCCGAGCGTTTCTCGGTCGGCGACCACATCGACGTCCGCGTCACCAACATCGACAGCAAGACCCGTCGTCTGGGCCTGTCGATCAAGGCACGCGAGATCGCCGAAGAGAAGGAAGCCGTGCAACAGTACGGGTCGTCCGACTCGGGTGCATC
>NZ_JAATOS010000555.1:0-2465 GCF_011806505.1 Salipiger sp. HF18
GCTCACCCGCTCATGCGCCTCCAGCTTCAGCGCCGGCGCACAGGCGAAAGGCTCGTACTCCAGCCGCCGGTCACTCACCGTCTTCACCCTGCGGCAGGTCCGGCAGGCCGAGCATGCGGCGCTTCTCGGCAGCGGTCAGGAAATCGGCCTGTGCCACCCGCGCCCACTGTGCGTCACGCTCAGCCGACAGCGCCGGCACCTGGTCGAGGTCGGGCTTCAGCTCGACCTCCTCGCCCAGATGCGCCGAAAGCCAGCGCCCCACCGCAGCCGTCACCCGCGTCGCCAGCGGCAGCACGGTCAGGCGATAGAACGCCCGGTGCGCCTCCTGGTAGTTGGCGAAGGGCGCCTCGCCGGGGATGCCCAGCAGCATCGGCGGCACCCCGAAAGCCACCGCAATCTCGCGCGCCGCGGCCTCCTTGGTTTGCTGGAACTCCATGTCGGAAGGCGAGAAGCCCATCGGTTTCCAGTCGAGCCCACCCTCCAGCAGCATCGGCCGCCCGGCATTGCGCGCCCCCTGGTGCAGGCTCTCCATCTCGTCGCGCAGCCGCTCGAACTGGTCGTTGCTCATCGAGCCCTGCCCATCGCCGCCGGTCCAGACGATGGCCCCCGAGGGCCGCGCGGCGTTGTCCAGCAGCCCCTTCGACCAGCGCGAGGCGCTGTTGTGCACGTCGACCGCCTGTGCCGCTGCCTGGATCGGGGAAAGGCCATAGTGATCGTCCTGCGGATGGAAGGCCCGCACATGGCAGACCGGCGACACCGGCCCCGTCGCGTCAAAGCGGTGACGGCGACCGTCCACGAGGTAGTCGTAGGCCACCGGCCAGCCGTCCGCCCCAGGGATCACCCGCATCCGGTCCGAGCGCAGCACGTGCAGCTCGGTCGGCAGTCCTGCCCCTGCCCCCACCGCCTCGACATAGGCATCGCCCGCCAGCAGCAAGTGGCCGTAGAGCGCCTCGAAGAGTTCCGCCTTGCCCTGCGCCGTGTTGGGCTCGTGGATCAGCGAAAGCATCGGGTGCTGCCCGTAGCGCTGGCCCTCGTCCTGCAGCACCAGTGGCAGCGCGGCGGCGGCCTCGGCGATCAGCTTCACCGCGCGGAACCCCACCGGGTTGCCGGCGAAACCCGAGCGCGTCAGTGAGCCGGTGTCCCGCGCGGTCCAGGTCACCCGGCCCGCATTGGCATAGGCCACCAGCGGCCCCGTGGCCGAGGCCTTCTCCTCCAGCTCCGGTGCCGCGTCACGGCCCTTTCGCAGAAAATCGAGTACCATCGCCTGATGCTCCTTCATCCGTTCCCGCCGGGCCGCACCGACCCGCATCGCGTTGAGGATGAACCCTACGAACAGAAGATTAAGCCACTCTGCCCGCACCGTTCGGGGATCGCGCAACGCTTGCGACGTGGCCTCGAAAGGCAGCTATGCGTTGAACGCTCTAGCTCCCCCAGCCTTCTCCGGGTTAGGCTCCGCCACCAAATCGAGCCCCTCCCCTTCACTGCCCGGAACTGCCCGAATGACCACGACGAAGACGACCATCGACCTGCGCCCCCTGCTTGCCAAAGACGCCGAGGTCGCGGCCGAGATCTTCGTCGACGCGGTGATGAACGGGACAACGAACCACTATTCCGAGGAAGAGCGCCGCGCCTGGGCCGGACCCCGCCCCGACCCGGAACGCTGGCGCGACCGGATCGGCGGGTCGGTCGGCCTGATGGCCGAGCGCAATGGCGTGCCCGTGGGGCTGATGACGCTGGTGGCGCCCGATCACATCGACCTGGCCTTCGTGCGCCCCTCCGCCGCCGGCAGCGGTGTGGGCACCGCGCTGCTCGAGTCGCTGACGATGATCGCAAGGGCCAGCGGCGCCACCAAGCTCACCGCCGATGTCAGCAAGGCCGCCCGCCCGTTCTTCGAGCGCAACGGCTTCGAGCTGGTGCGCGAGCAGAGCGTCGTCCGCCGCGGCGTGGCGCTGATGAACTACGTCATGCGCAAACCGCTCTGACGCGGCATGGCACGAGGCCCCCGCAACCGGCGAAGACCCCGTTCTTGGTTCAGATCACCCGCAGCTGCGGCCGCTTCCAGCTGTCCATCGGCGCCACGACCAGCTCGGTAAGGGCCCAGACCAGCGCGTCCACCCGGTCGGGCGAGCCCTGCCCCTGGTAGCCCGCCGAAGTCATCAGCCCCATCTGCTCCTCGAGCCCGGCAAGCCCCGCCGCATGGCCGACCCGGCCCTGCTCGTAAAGCGCCGCGACGGGCTCTGCCCGCGCCGCCTTGCCGCGCGTGGCGTGGACCTTGCGCAGGGGCACTTGCGGCGAGACCTGCCGCAGCACGGTCTCGACTATCGCGCCGCCCTGGTTGACCTCGGCCACGACCCGGTCCGCCTGCCAGCGCTCGTAGGCCGCCGCCGCCGCCTGCGCCCAGCCGGTGGGTGACACGCCCTGCACCGAGGCATCCTCGAGCACCCAGGCCCGCCACGCCTGCGGCG
>NZ_JAATOS010000556.1:0-2464 GCF_011806505.1 Salipiger sp. HF18
CTTGCCCTCGAACCAGTAGCCCCACTCGTTCTCGGACATGAACTCCTTCGAGGTGTCGGGCACCGCCGAGTAGTAGCCCTGGCGCATCAGGAAGCCGCCGACCCAGCCCGAGAGGTACCAGTTGATGTAGTCGTAGGCCGCGTCCAGCTCCATGCCGGTCAGCGACTTCGACAGGCCGATGCCGCCGCCCCACGAACGGTAGCCCTCTTCCAGCGGCTGGTAGACGCAGTCGATGCCGCGCGACTTCACCGCGGTGATGGCGGGCGACCACATCGACTGGATCACCACCTCGCCCGAGGCCATCAGGTTCACCGACTCGTCGAAGGTCTTCCAGAAGGCGCGGAACTGGCCGTTGCGCTTGGCCTCGGTGAAGATCGCGAAGGTCTTGTCGATCTCCTCGCGGGTCATGTTGCCCTTGTCGCCGTACTGGATCTCGCCCATCGACTCGCAGACCATCGCCATGTCCATGATGCCGATCGACGAGATGTCGAGGAGCGAGGCCTTGCCCTTGAACTCGGGGTTCAGCAGCTCGGACCAGTTGTTGATCGGACGGCCGATGAGATCCGGGCGGATGCCCAGCGTGTCGGCGTTGTAAATCGTCGGGATCAGCGTCATCCAGTTGGTCTGCTCGGTGGCGAAGGTGGTCGACCCCTCGCCCTCGACGAAGCCCACGGTGTGCGGCGCGGTGCCCTGCGCGATCTCGGACTCGGGCGTCAGCTTGCCGTCCTTGAAGATGCCGACGATCTTGTCGTAGTTGGCGATCTTCGAGACATCCATCGCCTGCAGGTTGCCGGTCGGCCAGACCTTCTTGCAGATCCAGTACTCGATGTCGGCGATGTCGAAGCTGTCGGGCTGGGTCGCGGCGCGCTGGGTCACGCTGTCGGAATCGAGCGCGGTCATCTCGAGCGTGAAGCCGAGATCCTCCTTCACTTTCTGGCCCACCTCGTTGAGGTTCGACACGCCGGTGCCGAACTGGCGCAGGGTGATGTTCTTGATGTCCTGCGCCCACAGCATCGGGGCGGGCAGCGCCGATGCGGCGGCCGCGGCGGCGCCTCCCTTGAGCAGCGCACGGCGGGTGTATCCGGTTTTGGCCATGATTGGTCCTCTCTCCGTTGGACGGGGTCTGATCTGTGGTGCGGACGTTGCGCGTCCGTCAGGCTTCGAGGCGGTGCAGCCGCCCTTCTTCCCAGGCGAGGCTGACCGCATCGCCGGGGCTTTTCGGATCCGCGAAGAACGCAGCCTCGGGCACGTAGGCGAGGATCTCCTGCTCGCCCATCGCCGCGGTCATCGCGACGTGGTGCCCCTGGTATTCGACGGTGCGCACGATCGCGGGCTGGCCCTGCGGCGCCAGCAGCACGTCGTCGGCGCGCAGCGCGTAGCGGCCGCCGTTCCACGACAGCACGTTGTGCCCGCCCATGAAGCGGGCAACGAACTCGGTGCGGGGGGCGGCGAAGACGTCGCGCGGGTGGCCCGCCTGCTCGATCACCGCGTTGTTCATCACCACGATCTCGTCGGCGAGCGCCAGCGCTTCGTCCTGGCCGTGGGTGACGTGGATGAAGGTGATGCCCAGTTCGCGCTGCAGACGCTTGAGCTCGGCCCGCACCCGGATGCGCAGGAACGGGTCCAGCGCCGAGAGCGGCTCGTCGAGCAGCAGCACCCGCGGCTTCGTCACCAGCGCCCGCGCCAGCGCCACCCGCTGCTGCTGCCCGCCCGACAGCTGTGCCGGCAGGCGCGCGGCGAGGTGGCCCATGTCCACGAGTTCGAGCATCTCGTCGGCGGCGCGGTGGCGCGTGGCCCTGTCCTCGCCCTTCATCCGCAGCGAGAACGCCACGTTGTCGCGCACCGAGAGGTGCGGGAACAGCGCATAGCTCTGGAACATCATGGCAGTGCCGCGCTTGGCGGGCGGCAGGTGCGCGATGTCCTGTCCCTGCAGCAGGATCGAGCCGTCGCTCACGTCCTCGTGCCCGGCGATCATGCGCAGCGTCGTGGACTTGCCGCAGCCGGACGGCCCCAGCAGGCAGACATAGGTGCCCTTGTTGAAGACGTGGTTGATGTCGCGCACCGCCACGGTGTCGCCGTAGCGCTTGGTCAGGTGCACGAGTTCGAGATCGTCTTCCGTCCGCATCATAGGCCCCCTGTTGCGATCTGTGCTCACGCTGCGGCAACACCCGGTTCGCAGGGAAAGGCTTTTCGCACCGGTGCCGGTGCCAGACCGGGAATGCCCGGGAATTCAGCTTAAGCGACAGGATTGCGCACATGATTGAAGCGAGAATCGTATACAATCATGCTCACAAACGGCATGTGCCTCCCTTCGGCTTGAGAATCGCCGCCGCCGCCCCACAGTTGGCGGACAAGCTGACGGGACGAGAACCATGGCGCGGGCAGCGCAGAAAACCGAGAGCGGCGACGAGCGCATCGTCGACAGGATGGCGACGGCGATCCACGAACACCGGCTGGCGCCGGG
>NZ_JAATOS010000557.1:0-2455 GCF_011806505.1 Salipiger sp. HF18
AGCCCGGCGGCCTGCAGAACCGGCTGGGCGAGGGCGCCGAGCGCATACTCGATATCTGCGTCGCGCAGCAGCGAGACGGCGCGCGCGGGCGCGGCCGCCGACAGGGCGAACACGGCTGCAAACAGCAGAATGGCCAGCGGCCTCGTGACGGTGGCCGCGGTCTTGGCGCCGGACATTGACCCTCCCCTGCATCGCCCGTAAGCGGGTGCCCGGGCCACCATGGGAGAGCATGATGCGAAACTCAAGCCGGGGGGCGGTCGATCCCTTCATTGTGATGGATGTGATGGAAGCCGCGCGCGCCGCCGAAGAGGCCGGCCGCCACATCATCCACATGGAGGTGGGCCAGCCGTCCTCGCCTGCGCCGGAACACGCGCGCCGGGTGCTGTCCGAGGCGATGATGACCGATCCGCTGGGCTACACCGTGGCGCTGGGGCTGCCCGCCCTGCGCAACCGCATCGCGCGGCTCTACGGCGACTGGTACGACGTCGACCTCGATCCGGCGCGGGTGGTGGTGACACCGGGCTCATCCGGCGGCTTCATCCTCGCCTTCTCGGCGCTCTTCGACGCGGGCGAGCGGGTGGCGCTGGGGATGCCGGGCTATCCCTCCTATCGCCAGATTCTCAAGGCGCTTGACCTCGTGCCGGTCGAGGTGCCCGCTTCGCCCGACAACGGCTACCAGCTGGTGCCCGAGGATCTGAAGGGCGTCGACTACCAGGGCCTGATGATGGCCTCGCCCGCCAACCCGACCGGCACCATGCTGGGCCGCGATCAGCTCGGCGCGCTGATCGAGACCTGCCAGGCGCAGGGCGCGGCGTTCCTCTCGGACGAGATCTACCACGGCATCGAGTACGACAAGCGCGCGGTGACAGCGCTCGAGCTCTCGGACGAGGTCTGCGTGATCAACTCCTTCTCCAAGTATTTCTCGATGACCGGCTGGCGCGTCGGCTGGCTGGTGGTGCCAGAGGCGCAGGTGCGGCAGGTCGAGCGTCTGGCCCAGAACCTCTTCATCTGCCCGCCGCACGCGGCGCAGGTGGCGGCGCTGGCGGCGCTTGACGCGGACGACGAGCTGCAGGGCAACCTCGCGGTCTACGCCAAGAACCGCGAACTGATGCTCGAGGGGCTGCCCAAGGCGGGCTTCGACCGCATCGCGCCGCCGGACGGGGCGTTCTACGTCTATGCCGACGTCAGCCACCTCACCGACGACAGCCGCGCCTTCGCCGCCGAGATCCTCGAGAAGGCAGGGGTGGCGGTGACGCCGGGGCTCGACTTCGACCCGCTGCGGGGTCACGGCACGCTGCGTTTCTCCTACGCGCGCAGCAGCGCCGACATCGAGGAAGGGCTCGCGCGGCTCCGGACCTTCATGGCCCTGCGCGGCTGATCTTGCGCGGCTGAACCGGGGGCAGGGGTGGCGCTGCGGCGCCCGGTGCGAATCCGGCGACCCTGTGGTAGGGTCGCCGCAAAACAACGACCGTACGGGCGAATGAGCAGGTTTCTGGTATTTATTGCGGCGCTCTGGCTGGCGAGTGCCGCCGTGGCGCAGGATCTTGGCGGGCGGGCGCGGTTCGAGGCGGGAAGCCTCACCGACGCGCGCTGGGGCGGGGGCGCGCAGCTGTCGCTGACCATCAGCCAGGGCGTGCCGTGGCGCGCCTTCACCCTCACCGATCCCGCCCGGCTCGTGCTCGATTTCCGCGAGGTCGACTGGACCGGCGCCGATGCCGAGGTGCTCGACCGCTCCGAGGCGGTGGCGGCGCTGCGCATGGGCGGCTTCCGTTCGGGCTGGTCGCGGATGGTGGCGGACCTCGCCGACCCCATGGTGATCGGGCAGGCGGGCATGAGCGTCGAAGAGGGCTCGGGCCGCGCCACGCTGTCCCTGCGGCTTGACCCGGCAACGCCCGAAGAGATGGCCGCGGTCTCGGGCGCGCCGCGCGATCCGCGCTGGGATCTGCCGGCGCCCAGCGTCACCGCGCCGCCGCGCCGCGCCGAGGGCGATCCGCTGCGCATCGTGCTCGACCCGGGCCACGGCGGCATCGACCCGGGCGCCGAACGCGGCGGCCACAACGAGGCCTCGCTGATGCTGACTTTCGCCCGCGACCTGCGAGACGAGCTGCGCCGGGCGGGCTACGACGTGGCGCTGACCCGCGACGCCGATGTCTTCGTCTCGCTCGAGGGCCGCGTCGCGCTGGCGCACGAGGCCCGCGCCGACCTCTTCCTGTCGCTGCACGCGGACGCCATCGAGGAGGGCATCGCCCATGGCGCCACGGTCTACATGCTCGACGAGAGCGCCTCGGACGCGGCCTCGGCGGCGCTGGCCGAACGTCACGACCGCGACGATATCCTCGCCGGGCTCGACCTCTCGGGCGCCGACGACCGGGTGGCGGACGTGCTGATGGATCTCGCCCGGCTCGACAACGGCCCACGCAGCCTGTCGCTGGCCCAGCATGTGGTCGCGGGCATC
>NZ_JAATOS010000558.1:0-2445 GCF_011806505.1 Salipiger sp. HF18
TAGGAGCGAAAGGAGAGACAGCGACAGCAGCTCAGATGGAATTCCGGATCCGGCGGGAGGAATTGAGGCGCCGGTCCGGTGTGGCCCGAAACGGTGGGGTCCCCGTGTGGGGAGACACACCCGGGGCAGCAAGGCGGCATTGCCGCATATCCAAGGGAGAAGGAAATGAAGAGACTGACGCTCATGACGTCAGGGGTCGCCCTGTTCGCAGCTTCGATGGCGATGGCGAACGACGACCTCATGGCCCAGATGGACAACGCCTCGCAATGGGCGATCCAGACGGGCGATTATTCGAACCAGCGCTATTCCGAACTGGACAAGATCAACAAGGACAACGTCGGTGACCTCCAGGTCGCATGGACGTTCTCCACCGGCGTCCTGCGCGGCCACGAGGGCTCGCCCCTCGTCGTCGGCGACACCATGTTCGTGCACACCCCGTTCCCGAACATCGTCTATGCGCTCGACCTGAACGAGCAGGGCAAGATCAAGTGGCGCTACGAGCCCAAGCAGGATCCGAACGTGATCCCGGTGATGTGCTGCGACACGGTGAACCGTGGCGTCGCCTATGCCGATGGCAAGATCTTCCTGCACCAGGCGGACACCAAGGTCGTGGCGCTCGACGCCGAGACCGGGGAAGTGCTCTGGGAAGTGATGAACGGCGACGCCTCGAAGGGCGAGACCAACACCGCCACCGTGCTTCCGGTCAAGGACAAGGTAATCGTCGGCATCTCGGGCGGCGAATTCGGTGTGCGCGGCCATGTGACCGCCTACAACATGGAAACCGGCGAGCAGGAATGGCGGGCCTATTCCATGGGTCCCGACAGCGACATCCTGATGGACCCCGAGAACACCACGCATCTCGGCAAGCCGGTGGGCGCGGACTCGGGCACCAACACCTGGGAAGGCGACCAGTGGATGATCGGTGGCGGCACCACCTGGGGCTGGTATTCCTATGACCCCGAGGCCGACCTGATCTACTACGGCACCGGCAACCCCTCGACCTGGAACCCGGCGCAGCGCCCGGGCGACAACCGCTGGTCGATGACCGTCATGGCGCGTGACCCCGACGACGGCATGGCCAAGTGGGTCTACCAAATGACGCCCCATGACGAGTGGGACTTCGACGGCGTCAACGAGATGATCCTCACGGATCAGGAGATGGACGGCGAGATGCGCAAGCTTCTCACCCACTTCGACCGGAACGGCCTGGCCTACACCCTGGACCGGATCTCGGGCGAACTGCTCGTGGCCGAGAAGTACGACCCGGCGGTGAACTGGACCACCGGCGTCGACATGGACCCCGAGTCCGAGACCTTCGGTCGCCCGGCGGTCGTCGCCGAGTACTCGACCGAGCAGAACGGCGAGGACGTCAACTCCACCGGCATCTGCCCGGCGGCGCTTGGCACCAAGGACCAGCAGCCTGCGTCCTTCTCGCCCAAGACCGGCCTGTTCTATGTGCCGACCAACCACGTCTGCATGGACTACGAGCCGTTCCGCGTGAGCTACACCGCAGGTCAGCCCTACGTGGGTGCGACGCTGGCGATGTACCCGGCCCCCGACAGCCATGGCGGCATGGGCAACTTCATCGCCTGGGACAACCTCGCGGGTGAGATCAAGTGGTCGATCCCCGAGCAGTTCTCGGTCTGGTCGGGCGCTCTTGCGACCGCGGGCGACGTGGTGTTCTACGGCACGCTCGAGGGCTACCTCAAGGCCGTGGACTCCGAGACGGGCGACGAACTGTACAAGTTCAAGACCCCCTCGGGCATCATCGGCAACGTGATGACCTACGAGCATGACGGCAAGCAGTATATCGGCATCCTCTCGGGCGTCGGCGGCTGGGCCGGCATCGGACTGGCGGCAGGTCTCACCAACCCCAACGACGGGCTCGGTGCGGTCGGCGGCTACTCCGCGCTCTCCGACTACACCGCGCTTGGTGGTCAGCTGACAGTCTTCGCCCTTCCCGACTGATCCGCAGCCATCAACCGGGCCGGGGGCGTCTTCGGACACCGCCGGCCCGACCCTCACAGATGTCCAGGACATCTCACATGACCCGACCCCATATCCTTCTCGCGGCGACTGCAGGACTCCTGTCGGCTACCGCCCTGTGCGCGGCAGACACCGTGTCGATGGACGACCCGAACATTGCAGTGGGCTACGAGGAAGACGGGCGCTATTACACCGAGGACGGCGTACCCACCTTCAACGTGGCCGAGGATGGCACGGTCGACTGGCCGACCTTTTCGGGCTTCCGCCGTTACCACGCAGAATGTCACGTGTGCCACGGCCCCGACGGCGAGGGCTCGACCTACGCGCCCGCGCTTAAGAAGTCCGCCCTCACCATGGATTATTACGATTTCGTCGACGTCGTCACCAACGGCCGGCAGAAGGTCGGCGCGGCCGAGAACTCGGTGATGCCCGCCTTCGGCACCAACCCGAACGTGATGT
>NZ_JAATOS010000559.1:0-2432 GCF_011806505.1 Salipiger sp. HF18
AGCAGCGTCATGGCGATCGAAAACGGCTCTTGACCGGAGGAGCATCCCGCCGACCAGATCCGCACGCGGGATCGCTTTCCCAGCGCTGGCGCGAGTTGGGATCTGAGTGTTTCGAAGTGGTGCTTCTCACGGAAGAAGCTCGTGACATTGGTGGTCAGGGCGGAGATAAGTTCGAGCCGCTCTTCGGCCTCGTCAGAGTTGCCTAGCAGATTCATGTAGTCCTGAAACCGGGCGATGTTCCTGGCACGGAGCCTTCGGGCCAGGCGCGAGTAGACCAGTGGCTTCTTGCTTTCTGACAGGCTTAGTCCGAACTCTGCGCGGGCGAGACGGGCCAGCGCACGAAAGTCATCGTCGGTGAAATTGAACTCCCGCGGACCCAGCTCTGCCGGGGCGATGCTCATACCGCCCCTCCCATGTCGTTATCGAGGACTGCGTCGAGGTTGACGACTCGCACCATGCTCTCACCCACCGAGATGACGCCGAGGATGGCCTGCCGCGCCGCTTCGGATTTGATGTCGGGCGTTTCCTGGATCGCCGACTTGTCGACGGAGAGGATCTCGGAGACGGATTCGACGAGGAGGCCGATGGTGGTTCCGCCAGCGGCGGCTACGATGACCACGTTGCGTTCGTTGTCGGCGGTGGTGCCGAGCCCGAACCGAGCGGCGAGATCGAATATGGGGATCACTGCGCCGCGCAGATTCATGACGCCCAGCACATCGTCCGGCGTGTGGGGAAGCTTTGTCACCGGGGTCCAGCGGCGGATCTCGCGGATCTGGGTGATCTCGAGGCAGAAGCTCTGGTCGCCGGACGAGAAGGTGATGAACTCGAACTGAGTTTCGGTGGGCGCTTCGACGACGTCAAGCATGGCGCAGCTCCATTCTGGCTGAGGATGCGGGCGGCAGGAACGGCGCCGCTGGGTTGAGTTTCACGAGCTCGTCGGGATCCAGGATCAGGGCGATCTTGCCATCGCCGAGGATGGTGGCGGCGGAGACGCCTGGGATGGCGCCGTAGTTGCTTTCGAGGCTCTTGATCACGACCTGTCTCTGGTCGTGGATCCCGCCGACACGAAGGGCGGTCAGTCCCTGCGTCTCGGTGCTGACCAGCAGGAGCACACCGCCGCTGATGTCGGTCTCGCCTGCGGAGAGGCCGAGATTGCGCGCCACATCGACAATGGGGACATAGGCTCCGCGGACCGAGATCACCTCGCCGCTGGTGCCGATGTAGTGCAGGTCCTTGCGGTTGGGACGGATGGTCTCGATGATCGAAGCGATAGGAATGACCATGGTCTGGTCGGAGATGGAGATCACGAAGCCGTCCATGACCGCGAGTGTCAGCGGCAGCACGATTGTGAAGGTCGTGCCATTACCGGGGGCGGAGCTGATGGAGACACGACCGCCGAGCCCGGCGACGGCATTCTTGACCACGTCCATGCCGACGCCGCGGCCCGAGAGATTTGAGACCTCGGAGGCGGTGGAGAAGCCGGGCAGGAAGAGGAGGTTGTCGATCTCCTGCTCGGAGAGCTCGGCGTCGGGGGAAACAAGACCCTTCTCAACCGCCTTCTCGAGGATGCGCGGCCGGTTCAGGCCCGCACCATCGTCGGCGATCTCGATGAACACGCTGCCCGAGCGGTGCGACGCCGACAGGCGAATGGAACCGATCGGGTCCTTGCCTGCCTCGAGCCGCTTCTCGGGTGCCTCGAGCCCGTGGTCGACGGCATTGCGCACCATGTGGGTAAGCGGGTCGGCGAGACGTTCGATGACGGTCTTGTCGACCTCGGTCGAGTCGCCGACGGTCACCAGCTTCGACTTCTTGCCGGTCGCCTCGGAGGCTTCGCGGACGATACGGGACATGCGCTGGAAGAGCGGCTTCACCGGCTGCGCGCGGATCGCCATGACGCCTTCCTGGATGTCGCGGGCCAGCAGCTTGTAGGCCTCGAGCTCGTTGGTCAGGTGCGCCACTGCGGGCAGTTCCAGCTCTTCGATGCGCTGCGAGATCATCGCCTGGTTGATGATCAGCTCGCCCACGGTGTTGATCAGCCGGTCCACCCGTTCGAGATCGACCCGGAGCGTGGGGCGGGGGCCACGCGGCTCGTCTCGCGGGGCGGCCTGCTTCGCGCCGCCCTTCGACGAGGATGCGACCTGCACGAGAGCGGGGGCGGGGTCATCGTCGTCCTCGCCATCGTCCTCGGGTTCGCTGACGCCGAGGGCCACGGCGCCGGGCGGCGGGCGGTTGTCCAGCAGGCCTGCAGAGCGGAGTTCCTTGAGCCCCGGCAGGTCGCGGGCGCTTTCCAGCCCGAACTGGTCAAGGAAATCCTGCGTAACCACGAAGGTGACCGGCCGCCCCGGCGTCATCTTGCGGCGCCCGAAGCGGATCCACTCCATCTCGAGCAGCTGATCCACCGTCCCGCGCGAGACGCTGACGCCGCGGATCTC
>NZ_JAATOS010000560.1:0-2432 GCF_011806505.1 Salipiger sp. HF18
GCTGCAACTGGATCACATCGCGGTGCTGGGCGAGAGCCTCGAGGAAGCGGTTGCCCACACCGAGGCGGCGGCGGGCGTGCCGATGCTGCCGGGTGGCGCACATGAGCGCTACGGCACCCACAACCAGCTTCTCGGGCTGGGCGGCGTCTATCTCGAAGCCATCGCCATCGACCCCTCGGCCGAGCCCCCGGAGGGCCCGCGCTGGTTCGGGCTCGACCGGTTCCACGGGCCGGCGCGGCTCGACAAGTGGATCTGCCGGGTGAGCGACATGGACGCGGCCCTTGCGGCGCTGCCCATGGCGGGCCGGCCGGTGGAACTGGCGCGCGGCCGGCTGCGCTGGATCATGGCGGTGCCCGAGGACGGGCTCCTGCCCTATGACGGCGTCTTCCCGGCGCTGATCCA
The DNA here is from genome assembly GCF_011806505.1 of Salipiger sp. HF18. Lineage (NCBI taxonomy): Bacteria > Pseudomonadati > Pseudomonadota > Alphaproteobacteria > Rhodobacterales > Roseobacteraceae > Salipiger > Salipiger sp. HF18. The sequence goes on from NZ_JAATOS010000560.1 coordinate 403, forward strand.
GTGGCTGAGCCCGGTGCCCGCGGGCGCCATCCTCTCGGCCTCCGGCACGCGGCTCGAGGGGCTCGAGGTCATCCACCCGCAGGCCTCAGAGTTGCAGGCGCTGCTGGCGCCTTGGCTCGACGCGCCGATGGTGCGCTTCACCACCGGCGCCAAGCCCGGTCTGCGGGCCGAACTGCGCACGCCGCAGGGCCACCCGCGCGTGCTGCAGTGATCGTCCGTCCGGCCAACGCGTCGGACGCGGCAGCGCTCGAGGCACTGTGGAACCCGTGGATCGAGACCACCGCGATCACCTTTTCGACCGAGCTCAAGACCACCGAGGGCATCGCCACCGACATCGCGGCACGGGGGCCCGCCTTCCAGGTTGCCGAGGACGCCGGCACGCTGCTCGGATTCGCCACCTTCTTCCCGTTCCGCGGCGGGCCCGGCTATGCCCGGACCAAGGAGCACACCGTCATCCTCTCCCCCGAGGCAAGAGGTCGCGGGGCGGGGCGCGCGCTGATGGATGCCATCGAAGAGGTCGCGCGGGGGCAGGGCGTGCATTCGCTCTTCGCCGGCGTGTCTTCGGAAAACCCAGCGGGCATTGCGTTTCACGCCGCCATAGGCTTCCGCGAGGCTGCCCGCCTGCCGCAGGTCGGCTGGAAATTCGGGCGCTGGATGGATCTTGTGCTGATGCAGAAATTTCTCTGAACCGCGCTGACAGTCCGCGCGGGACCGCGTAGAATCCGCCCATGTCGATCTGGACCCGCATAACCGAAGCGCTTTCGGCGCTGGCGAAGGGCGAGGGGCTGGGTGCGGTGTTCGACCGCCTTCGCCAACCGCCCGAGCGCAGCGTTGCCTTCACCATCGCCGTCATCGCGCTCTCCGCCAAGATGGCCAAGGCGGACGGGCAGGTGACCCGCAACGAGGTCGCCGCCTTCCGCGAGATCTTCTCGATCGCGCCCGAGGACGAGAAGGCCGCGGCGCGCGTCTTCAACCTCGCGCGGCAGGAGGGGAGGGCCGCGCCGGGGGCGGCGCCCCGCCGCCGGCGGGGGGGGGGGGGGGGAGGGGAATTGCCCCGCCGCATCCGCCGCATGTTCGACGACACCAAGGGGCCGGTCTGCGACCTGCTCGAGGGGCTGTTCTACATCGCCATGGCGGACGGGCACTACCACCCGGCCGAGGAGGCCTTTCTCGACCGCGTGGCCGAGATCTTCGAGATCCCGGCGGCCGAGTACCGCGCCGTCCGCGCCCGCTTCGTGCCCGACGCGGTGCCCGATCCCTATGCCGTGCTGGGGGTCGATCCGGCGACGCCGCTGCCCGAGATCCGCAGCCACTGGCGGCAGCTGGTGCGCGACAGCCACCCGGACGTGATGCAGGCGCGGGGCGTGCCGCCAGAGGCGGTGAAGCTGTCCGAGAAGCGGCTCATCGACATCAACCGCGCCTGGGAAGAGATCTCGGCGCAGCGCGCGGCCTGAGGCCGGGCGGGTGCGGCTCGCCACCTACAACATCGAATGGTTCGACGCGCTCTTCGACGACTCCGGCCGGCTGCTGGCGGATGGCGGCTGGTCGGGCCGTCACGACATCACCCGGCGCGACCAGGCCGAGGCGCTGGGCATCGTCTTCACCGCCATGGACGCCGACGCGGTGATGATCATCGAGGCCCCGGACACGGGCTCGCGGCGCTCGACCGTACGCGCGCTCGAGGCTTTTGCCGAGGCCTATGAGCTGCGCACGCGGCGGGTGCTGACCGGCTTCGTCAACGAGACCCAGCAGGAGATCGCGCTGCTCTACGATCCCGCGCTCCTGAGCGCCCGTCATGCGCCGCTGGGGCAGGTGACCGGCAGCCACGGCTCGCCGCGATTCGACGGGGTGTTCCGCATCGACCTCGACATCGACGCCACCGAGGACCGGGTGGTGTTCTCGAAGCCGCCGCTCGAGGTCGAGGCGGTGACCGCAACGGGGCACGTGCTGCGGCTCATCGGGGCGCATCTGAAATCGAAGGCGCCGCACGGGGCGCACAACCGCGACCAGGTGATGCGGCTGGGCATCGC
>NZ_JAATOS010000561.1:0-2430 GCF_011806505.1 Salipiger sp. HF18
GTTCGTGCATGTCGGTCATCATCTCGATCATGCACCACTCCGAGCCGCCGTGGTTCTCGCAGCCCAGCCGCTTCACCTGATCACCATTCGCCAGCGCGCCGATGACGCCGTGTTCGGTGCCCGGCCCGCTGCGCACGTTGAGCAGGTCGTTGGCCGCGACCCCCGCTACCCGCGCGACGGGCGCCGCGGGCGCCTGTCCTGCGGCGCCGGACTTGCCCGGCGGGATGCGCACGTCGATGGCATAGCCCACGCTCTTGCCCGCGTCCTTGTCGTTGCCCATCAGGTAGACCCGGAGCGCCCATTTGCCGGCGGTGGGGAATGTCACCTCGGCGGTGCTGTCGTCGTCCATCGAGCCCACGTAGAGACCGTCGTAATCCTTGCCGGCGGGCAGGACGTTGAAGAAGGCCGAGCCGTGACCGTTGGTGCCGGTGACCCGCAGCGTCGCGATCATGGTCTGGCCCGCGCCCACGTCCAGCACATAGTCGATGAACTCGCGGCCGATGATGGTGCCGTTGATCGTGGTGCCGGAACTGCCGGGCGGGAAGCGGACCGTCACCTGCTCCTGCGCGAGGGCGGTCGTTGCCATGAGCGTCAGCGCACCGGCAAGGGCGGCACGGCGGATTGCGTGGAAGACGTCGGACATCGTGGGTTCCTCCTCCCGTGATGGAGCGGCCTTGCGGTGCCGTCACAGGATGCGTGGTTTCCGCCGGTCTGACAATCGCCATGGAGTGCCGGAAACGGATGGGGCCCCCGCTACGACGGCGGGGGCCCCGGGATTTCAGGCAGGCGCAGAGGTCAGATGTTCTGCTTCGACATCTCGCCCGCGATGTGGTCGGCCTGCCGGATCGCCAGCGCCACGATGGTCAGCGTCGGGTTCTCGGCCGCGCCCGAGGTGAACTGCGAGCCGTCCGACACGAAGAGGTTCGGAACGTCGTGGGTCTGACCCCAGCGGTTCACCACGCCGTCCCGCGGGTTCTCGGACATCCGGTTGGTGCCGAGGTTGTGGGTTGACGGGTAGGGCGGCGTCGGGAAGGTGCGCGTGGCACCCACCGCCTCGTAGATCGCGATGCCCTGCTTGTAGGCATGGGCCCGCATGGCGCGGTCGTTGGGGTGGTCGTCGAAATGCACGTTCGCCACGGGCAGCCCGTGCTGGTCGGCAACGTCGTGGTTGAGGGTGACGCGGTTGGTCTCCTGCGCCATGTCCTCGCCCACCAGCCACATGCCGGCCATGTTCTCGTAGGCGTCGAGCGCGGTGGTGAACTCGCGTCCCCAGCCGCCCGGATCGAGGAAGGCCGCCATGAATGGGATGCCGAGGCTCAGCGTCTCCATTTCGTAGCCGCCGACGAAGCCGCGCGACGGATCGTGCCTGGCCTCGTCCTGGATGATCCCCGCCATGGTCGTGCCGCGCCACATGCGCACCGGCTTGTCGAAGGTCGCGTAGACCGAGCCGGTCATGTGCCGCATGTAGTTGCGCCCGACCTGTCCCGAGCTGTTGGCCAGCCCGTCCGGGAACATCGACGAGGCCGAGTTGAGCAGCAGCCGCGGGCTCTCGAACGAGTTGCCGGCGACGCAGACGATGCGCGCCTTCTGCATCTGCAGGGTGCCGTCGGCGTCGTAGTATTCGACCCCCGTGGCCTTGCCGCTGTCGTCGTGCAGGATGCGCGCCACGTGGCTGCGGTCGCGCACCTCGAGGTTGCCGGTGGCCTCGCCGCGCGGGATGTCGGTGTAGGCCGACGACCACTTGGCGCCCCACTTGCAGCCCTGGAAGCAGAAGCCGGTCTGCTGGCAGGCCATGCGGTCGTCGTAGTCCTGCGAGTTGATCGCCATCCGACCGGTGTGCACCTCTGTGTAGCCGAGCGCCTTGGCGCCCTTCTCGAACACGAGGTAGTTGTTGTTGCCGGGCAGACCGGGGCGGCCCTCGGTGCGGGTCACGCCGAGCTCGGCCAGCGCGTACCACGGCTCCATTTCCGCGGCGTCGATGGGCCAGTCGAGCAGGTTCGCGCCCTGCACCGCGCCATAGGTGGTGCGTGCCTTCCACTCGTGTTCCTGGAAGCGCAGCGAGGCGCCGGCCCAGTGCGTGGTGGTGCCGCCCACCGCCTTGACGATCCACGCGGGCAGCCCGCTGAAGTCCTTGGCGACGCGCCAGTCGCCGGACGTGGTGCGCGGGTCGGTCCAGGCCAGCTGGCCGAAGCTCTCCCACTCGTCGTTGATGTAGTCCTCGGGCAGGTACCGCCCGCCCGCCTCGAGCGCCACGACGCTCACGCCCTTCTGGGCCAGTTCGTTCGCGAGCACGCCGCCGCCGGCGCCGGTACCGATGATGACGACGACGCTGTCGTCGTCCATGTCAAAAGGTGCAGCCATGGTCTATCCTCCCCTGCGCCGGCTCAGAGCCAGTTGATGTCGTTGAAACCGCGGTCGATGTAGCCGCCT
>NZ_JAATOS010000056.1:0-16560 GCF_011806505.1 Salipiger sp. HF18
CGCCTCGCGCCCGCCGGGGTCCAACGCACCCGAGGACACGGTTTATCCAAGCGCCGAGGAAACGCTGGCCTCGCTCGACCTCGATCCCCGTCAGTGGCAAAGGCTTTGCGTCTGTGCCATCGCGCGCACGGGAACCAGAGACGAGGTTCAGGGCGAAACGGTCAAGGACAACGTGATCTTCATGGACCGGCTGGGATAGGCTAGGTGTATGATCCCACGGTTTGATGGTGTGATCCTCTCGAAGGAACGGAAGGATGCCCTATGGGACAAGTTCGTCACGGAAGCGCCACGTACTGTTACCCGGCAGGCGATTTGCATGGCAAATCTGCCGAGAGGGCACGCACGACGTCAGAGCAGCAATACAGCGATCCACTGCCCGACAGGGTCATGCGCAGCATGATCCCGAGAGGGGAAAGCTTCGCTCGCGACGTTGAGCCGGGAGCTCGGGATCAATCCCAAGACGGTTGCGAAGTGGCGCAAACGGCAGACGGTCGATGATCGCAAGACCGGCCCAACGGAGCCTCGTTCGATGGTCCTCACGGAGGCTGAGGAGGCGGCCAGCCCGCGATGAACAGCGCACCAGGGAACAGAGTCAGGCCGCCCACATGTCATCCCCCGGTCGGCGGGACCAGCGGCACGTAATTGTCGCCGTTCACAGTGCCATCGAAGAACGGCACGATGCCGACGACCGGCATCGGCACGACCACCAGCAGGCCGATCAACATCTGTACTCGAACGGTGCCAAGGATGCCCCGGTGCTGGGTCGCGAAAGGGATCAGCATCAGCGCAGCGCCGATGAAGAATGTTGCGCCCACGTCGATATCCGCAAGCCCGAGGAGCGAGAAGCGCAGCACTGAAGAGCGTTGCAGGAACGGCGTGTTGGCCTCGGTCAGCGCAGCGATTGCGGCCTGTGCCGCAGCGCCGTCAGCCAGGCCCAGGATCGCTTGCGCGTTGGCGGCGCTGCCAAGCCAGGCCAGCACCTCTGGCGCGTCCGGGGTAAAGACCGGCATCGGGGCGACGGCGTTCCGGACATAGCCCGCTGCGATGGCGCACCCCAGCGACAGAACCGGAGTCCAGGCGAACCAGTTCCACCAGACCGGCAGCGGTGCGAGGAACTTGCTGTAACGTAGCCAGGCGGCGGCACCATAGACGGCAGCCCCACCCGGCTTGTCTTTGAAAAGGCCGGCAATTTCGGCGTCGCTATAGGCCTGCTAAAGGCCCATGCAGACCGAGATCGTCCAAACGAGAAAGGCAAGTTTGCCCTCCACGTCGCCGATCCCGCCAATCGAGATCAGCACAAGCGCGGGCACGCCGCTTGCGATCCAGAAGGCCCCTTTCCAGTCGATGGCACGGTGCAGCCCGCCCACCTCGTTCACGGATGTTTTGGCACGATGTCCGCCGCGGAATTTAAGGACATGTTTCCTCCCTTTTGAACTTTTCGCCAGTTTCTGAATTTGCACACCAGACAATTGCATTGCACCAAGCAGGAACAAACTTCGAACCCAGCCCGATGTCCGGCTTGAGGGAACGGCAGGAGATGTCGTCTGAAACACCCGAAACCGGCGGGCCTGTCCCGAGATGGCGTCGCTGCCATCCGAATTCTCCCTTGAGATACAGGCGGGTGCCGGGGCGTGTCTTCAAAGCCCGTCGTGAAGGGAGGATTTGCGTCGCATGCGCGCCGGGCCTGCGGCAATAGTTCGAAGGTCGGGTGTGCCGGTCGCGCCGCAAATCGGCGCGTTTCCATATCAAAGGCGGGGGCAGCACCGGAATCACGGGCGCCGCCGCGCGGTTCGTCCAGCGGCGGCATCTACGACCTTTGTTTAATTTCTGGCAAAATAGCTTTACAAAAGTTAAACATTGGGATGAGTTGCAATCATGACAAGCAGCACCCCCTTCCTCTCTCTGCAAGAGCCTCACGCCGAGACCCTGCGCGAAGACAATGCGCGGCGGCTTGAGGCGCTGGCGGACCCTGAGGTCCTGATCATCGGCGGCGGCGTCAACGGTGTGGCGACACTGCGCGAGCTGGCACTGAACGGCGTGTCCTGCGTGCTGCTCGACACTGGGGATTTCTGCACCGGCGCCAGCGGTGCATCGAGCCGGATGGCCCATGGCGGGCTGCGCTATCTCGAAGGGCGCGAATTCCGGCTGGTGGCCGAGTCCGCGCGCGAGAGAAACCGGCTCGTTGCCCATGCGGGTCATCTGGTCAAGCCGCTCGAAATCGTTGTGCCGATCGAGCATCGCCTGCGGGGCTTCGGGCGGGCAGTGCTGCGTTTTCTGGGTCTGTCGAAGCGCAGCGGGCCGATGTCGCTGCTTGCGCTCGAAGGGGGCCTGCTGGTCTACGAAATCTTCGGGCGGCGCGAGCATCCCCTGCCCTCGCACCGCACCTTTCTGCGCCGGTCGGGCTTTCCCGAAGGGCTGCGCGATACGACACGCGCTGTAACCAGCTATTTCGACGGCCAGATCACCCAGCCAGAGGGGCTGGTGATGGAAATGCTGCGCGAGGCGCTGGATCAGGGGCCGCAGGTTGCCGCGTTGAACCATGTCTCCTGGCAGGCCGAGGGCGGCGCAATCTCCCTGCGCGACCGCTTCGGCACCGGCAGTTGGACGCTGCGCCCCAGGGTGATCGTCAACGCCACCGGCGCCTGGATCGATCAGGTCAACGCCGAGCTTGGCGGAAACACCCGTTACCTGCGCGGCATCAAGGGCGCGCATCTGGTGCTGCACAACCCGAAGCTTTTCGAGCGGATGGCCGGGCGGGCCTTCTACTTCGACGATGGCACCGGGCGCATGGTCATCACTCTGCCCGTGGACCGGAACGTGCTGGTCGGCACCACCGAGGTCGAGACCACGGATCCCGATGATCGCCGTGTCGCCGAGGATGAGATCGCCTATTTGCTGCGCGCCATGGATGGACTGTTTACCGACATCTCGGTGGACCGCTCACAGATCGTCTCGGTCACCTCGGGCATCCGCCCCCTGCGCAGGGGCGTTGAAGGATCGGCGACCAGTGCGGCACGGGATCACGCCCTTGAAGAAGACCGGTTTCCGGCCTGCCCCGCGCCCGTGCTGTCTCTGGTCGGCGGCAAGTGGACCACCTTCCGTGCTTTTGGCGAAGAAAGTGCGGATCGCGCGCTGGCGCTGCTGGGACGGTCGCGCCGCGTTTCGACCGCCGCGCGGAACTATCCCGGCGCAAGCGCTTGCACTGCCGAAGAACTGGACCTGCCGCAGTCGCTCGGCAAGCGGCTGATCGACCGCTACGGCGCTCTGGCGCGCAAGGTTGCGCCGCTTTGCCGCGAAGAGGGTGCCGTGCCGCTGGCGGGGGCGTCGGACTGGTGCCGGGGCGAGATTCGCTGGGCGATCCGCGCGCGCGGTGCCGCCACGCTTGGAGATCTGGTGCTGCGCCGGACCCGGCTGAGCTTTGGTGAGGGGCTGCGGCCCGAGACGCTCGAGGATCTGGTCACCCTGCTGTCGCAGGAGACGGGGCGCGACGGGGCCGAGCTGGAGGCAGAGCGCCGCGCCGCCCTGCGCGATCCTAGACTGATGGGGAGCCGCGCCGAACCGGCGTCGATATAGGGACGGGGAGACCGGATCATGAGCACACCAGTGCTGATCGCCATTGATGCCGGTGGGACGGCGGTAAAGGTCGTGGCCTTCGACCTGGAAGGCGTCGAGATCGCCACCGAAACCGCGGATGTTCCCACGCAGCACCACCCGGACGGCCGTGTCGAACGCGATCTGGAGCCGTTCTGGACCGGCACCGTTTCGGCGCTGCGCCGCCTGACGGCCGCTTGTGCAGGACGTGAGATCCTGGGGGTGGGCTGCACCGGCTTCGGCAACGGCATCTTTCTCGTCGACGAAGATGGCCGCGCCACCCGCCCCGGCATCGTGTCGGTGGATCACCGGGCTCAGCCGCTTGTCGATGCACTCACCAAGACGGGTGCCGCGCGCGAAATCTCTGCCGTGACCGGGCACCGTCTTTGGGGTGGCCAGACGGTGATGCAGATCGCCCGCCTGGCGCAGACCGAGCCGGAGGTCATGGCGCGCACCCGCTGGGCGCTTGCCTGCAAGGACGTCATCCGCTTGCGGCTGACCGGCGCGGCACTGACCGACCCGAGCGATGCCAGCGGCGGCGGGCTGGTGGATCTGGCCTCAGGCGATTATGCTACGGAGGTGCTTGAACGGCTGGGCCTTGGCGCGCATCTGCACCGCCTGCCGCCCATCGTGGCGAGCGACGCGGTCGCGGGCCGCATCAGCCGAGAGGCCGCCGAGGCCACCGGCCTGCCCCAGGGCACCCCCGTCGCCGGCTCAATGATGGATGTCGCCGCCTGTTCGCTGGGCGCGGGCGCGGTGGATGCGCCGGTGCTGACCATGATCGCGGGCACCTGGTCGATCAACAGCCTTGAAAGCGATGCACCGCTGGGCGACGCCGCGCCGATCCTGAACATGCTCTATCGTGGCGACAAGCGTCTGATTGCAGAGGGCAGCCCAAGCTCTGCGGCCAATCTTGGCTGGTTTCTCGACCGGGCCCTGGGGCAGCGCGTTGGTGTGGACGAGGCGAACGCGCTCGTGGCCGCAAGCCGGGCAACCGGGCGGCGCTGCCAGTTCATGCCTTACGTCTTCGGGCCGGAACCGCGTCGGGGCAGCTTTGTCGATCTTGGGGCAACCGACGATCTGGGAACCATGCTGCGCGCGATCTACGAAGGGGTCGCCTTTCAGGCGCGCCGCCATGCCGAGGATGCCGTGGGTCTGGCCGGGCAGGTCTTTCCCGGAACCATCCGGCTGGCGGGGGGCGCCGCGAAATCGCCGGTCTGGACCCAGATCTTTGCCGATATTTGCCAGCGCCCGGTCGAGGCCGTGCGCGCCGGAGAGGTGGGCGCACTGGGGGCCGCGATCTGCGCCGCCGTTGCGTCGGGCGCCTATCGCGATCTGGCCGAGGCCACGGCGCGGATGACGGGCACGGCCCGTCGCGATGTTCCCGACCCGACGCTTGCCGAGCTCTACGAAACACGCTTCCGCGCGTTCCGTCGGTTCGACCTGGGACTGGCGGCCATGATGATGGACTGAGCGCCTTCGGGACGCCGGGCGAGACAAACAGCTTTTCAAGGGAGGAAAGACAATGAGAAAGACGACGTTTCTACTGACAACCGCGCTCTGCGCAGCGGCGCTACAGGCCCAGGCGCAGGACATGTCCTGCAAGGGGAAGCTGTCGACGCTCAACGTGATCGGACAGGGGATGCCCGCCGTCACCGCGCTGGACTCCTACCTGCCCGAGTTCAACGAGAAATGGGATACCGAAGTCAAGGTGACCATGCTGGGCGAGAACGAGCGCCGCGCCAAGGCCCGCCTCGATGCCTCGACCGGCGCGGGAGCATATCAGGTGCTCTATATCGACGAGGCGAACCTTGCCGAATATGTCGATGCGGGCTGGGTCTATCCGCTGGCCGAGGTGGTGCCCGAAAACTATGAGATCGGCGATTTTCGCACCGATCTGAGCAATGTCGCCACGGTTGACGGCGTGCTGTATTTCGCCCCCTTCGTGGGCGGCGGCGACGTGATGATGTACCGCAAGGACCTGCTTGAAGACGCCGGGATCGACACGCCGACCACGCTGGACGAGATGGTCGCGGCGATCAAGGCGCTGGACGAGGCCGACAACGGCGCGCATGGCTGGTCGGCGCGCGGTCAGCGCGGGTCTGGCATGAATGTCTGGCGCTGGACGCCGTTCTTCCGCGCCATGGGCGGCGAATGGCTCGACGGCGATATGCCCGCCTTCAACAGCGATGCGGGCGTTGAGGCGACAGACCTGTACATCGACCTGATGAAAAGCGCGCCTCCGGGTGTGGCGACCTTCAACTGGTCGGATTCGGTCGAGGCGTTCCGGGGTGGCCAGGTCGCCATCCTGATTGAATCCGACGTGTTCGGCCCGTGGATGGAGGACCCGGCGAAGTCCTCGGTGGTGGGCAAGGTCGGCTACGCGCCGCCGCCCGACCCGCTGCCCTCGGCAGGCTGGGCGCATGGCTGGGCGGTGTCCAAGACCGGCGCGGCGGACGATTGCACCAAAGCCATCGCAGGCGATTTCGTGGGCTGGGCCACCTCCAAGGAGATGGAGCAGCGCCGGCTCGAGGCGGGCATCGCCTCGGATATCGGCCGCACCTCGACACTGCAAAGCGACGCCTACAAGGCGCTGGTGCCTGCCGAGTACATCGAAGCGCTGCTGGCCACCGGCGACAAGACCAACCTTCTGATCATGAAGAGCCCGGTCTGGCCTGAAATCGGCGACAACCTTGGCCTGACGCTCGAAGAGCTGTTCGCGGGCACCCGTGACGACGTGCGCGGTGCGCTGGACGAGGCGGCCTTCTTTGCCGAAGACAGCCTGATGCAGCTCAAATAACGCCCCCTTTCCGGCGCGCCCCGCTTTTGGGTGCGCCGGAGCCATCCTTTGCCTGAAGGACATGCCATGACCCGGAAACGGTTCGTCACCTTGTCGCTTGTGCCAGCAATCGGCCTGCTTGCTACGCTGGCGCTGGTTTCGGTGGCCGGTGCTGTGTGGTTCTCGTTGATGAACCGGACCCTGCGCTCGGCAGATTACGACTTCGTCGGCGCCTACAACTTCCTGCGCCTGCTGCGCGACCGGCGCTTCATGAACGCGCTGGAAATCTCGGCGCTTTGGGAAATCATCACCGTGCTCGGAACGCTGGCACTGGCGGTGCTGCTGGCGGTAATGATCTTCGAGACGGTGAAGAAACCGCTTTGGCGCAACCTCTTGTGCTTTGCCTTCCTGGTGCCGGTGCTGCTGCCCCGGGTGGCGGCGGCGTTCATCTGGCGGTTCCTCTATTCGCCCTCGCTCGGTGTCATCAACTACCTGTGCGGTCTGGTCGGCATCGGCCCGGTCGAGTTCCTGGCGGACCCATCGCTGGCGCTGATCTCGGTCGCGGTGGTGGATATCTGGCAATGGGGCCTGTTCTTCACCGTGATCCTGCTCAAGCTGCTGGAGACGCTGCCGCGCGATCCCATCGAGGCGGCGCTGCTGGACCGCGCCCGCACCTGGGAGATCCACGCCTATGTCACCCTGCCGATGCTCAAGGGGCCGCTGATCAGCCTGGCACTGGTCAAGGCGGTGGAAAGCCTGCGGTCGTTTGATCTGATCTTCGTGATGACCGGCGGGGGGCCGGGCACTGCGACCGAAACGCTCGACCTCTACGCCTATCAGATGGGCATCAACATGGGTGGGCGCATCTCCTATGCCTCGGCCATGTCCATCCTGCTGCTGATCGTCACCACGGTCGCCTTCACCATCATCTGGAAAGCGGGGAAGAAATGGGCAAGCTGATTTCCGCCATCGGTGTGCGCGTGCTGCTGGCCGTGCTGATCGTCGTGGCGCTGGGGCCGATCCTCTGGACCGTGCTCGGTGCCTTCAAGGAGCTGCGCGACATCGTCACCCCGGTGCCCAAACTCGTCTTCGAGCCGACGCTGGACAATTTCGCCACCATCCTGCGCAACCCCACGATCCGCGACGGGCTGCTGCATTCGGCGATTGTCGTCTCGGTCTCTGTGCTGATCGGCGCGCTGCTGGGCATTCCGGCGGCCCATGTGCTGGCCCGCCACGCGCGGCGCTATGGCGACGACGTGCAGTTCTTTGTGCTGTCGCTGCGCTTCATGCCACCGGTGGCCATCGCGATCCCCTTTATCGTCATCTACCTCGATCTCGGGATTTACGACACGCTGTTCGGGCTGATCCTTGTCTACCTCATCACCACCATCTCGACGGTGATCTGGCTCGCCGTGCCCGCCTTCGAGCGGGTGCCGCAGAACATCGAGGAAGCCGCCGCCATGGAGGGCTGCGGCCCGGCCGAGATCTTCTGGCGCTTTTCCCTGCCCGTCGCGGCACCGTCGCTCTTCGGCGCGCTGGTCTTCACCTTCGTGCTGGTCTGGAACGAGCTGCTGCTGGCGCTGACCTTGGCCGCGCAGAACGCGACGCTGCCCGTGGTGGCCGCCTCGATCACCTCGCTGGGCAAGGAAGTGCCCTGGGGCGTCATCAACGCCGCGACCGTGGTGCTGGTTCTGCCGCCGCTCGTCTTCATCGGCCTTCTGATGGGCCTGCTCAACACCATGGTCCGCAGCGGCCCGAAATAGGACACATCCCATGGCCAATATTTCCTGTACCGATATCGTAAAGTCCTATGGCGCCCATCCGGTGATCGAAGGCATGAACCTCGACATTCCCGACCACGAATTCGTGGTCTTCCTCGGCCCCTCGGGCTGCGGCAAGTCGACCATGCTGCGCATGATTGCCGGGCTCGAAGAGGTGACGGGCGGGCGCATCGTCATCGGCGGCACCGACGTGACCACCCTGCCCCCGGGCGAGCGCGGCGTCGCGATGGTGTTCCAGAGCTACGCGCTTTACCCGCATATGAGCGTCGCCGACAACATCACCTTCGGCCTGCGCCGTCAGGGTATTGCCAGGGCCGAGATCGCGCCGCGTCTTGCCCATGTAGCGCAGATGCTGGGGCTCGAGCCGTATCTCGACCGCAAGCCCAAGAACCTCTCGGGCGGCCAGCAGCAGCGCGTTGCCATGGCCCGCGCGATGATCAAGACGCCCAAGGTGTTCCTTTTCGACGAGCCGCTGTCGAACCTCGACGCCAAGCTGCGCGAAAAGCTGCGGACCGAGATCCGCAAGATGCACCTGCAACTCAAGACCACGACGATTTTCGTCACCCACGATCAGCTCGAAGCCATGACAATCGCCGATCGCATCGTGCTGATGCGCGACGGGTGCATCGAGCAGATGGGCACTCCCGACGAGATCTTCGAACGGCCCGCCACGCGCTTCGTCGCGGATTTCATCGGCACGCCCGCGATGAACTTCCTGCACGCCACCATGCAGGACGGCCATGTTGCCCGCGCGGGCAACATCGCGCTGCGGCTCTCGCCCACTGACTTCCCCCGCCTGCGCCCCGGCCAGAAGGTCGAACTGGGCCTGCGCCCCGCCCGGATGGAGCTGTGCCCGGAAGGCACGCCCGGCGCGCTGACCGGCACGGTGGTGCTGGTCGAGAACATGGGCGCCGAGGGGCAGGTCATCACTGATGTGGACGGGCATGAGATGTCCTTTACCACCCCGGCCTTCCGGGGGCTCGCAATCGGGGATCGGGTGAGCTTTGCCATCGACCCCGGGCATGTCCACGCCTTCGACCCGCAAAGCGGGCACAGCCTTCGGGAGGAGTAACCCAATGACCCGCTACGCCGACAAGATCGCCCGCATCCGCGCGGGCAGCTATCGCAAGGGCGACTACATGATCGCCGACGCCAAGGATTCCGATGTCACCGGCGGCATCACCACCACCGGCGCGCGGCGCGATGCCTCCGGGATGCCCAGCGGCCCGCGCACCCGCCCCGAATTCCTGCGCCAGATCCGGACCGTGGTCGAACAGGACGTGGTCGACATCATGCTGACCTCCGCCGGCAACATGGCCGCGCTGCGCGAGGCAGGCGTTTTCGAAGGCAGCGCCATCCAGCCCGCGTTTCGCGCCAATGAAACAACCTGCGTCTGGGGCAATGTGCGCGGCGCGGGCTATGCCGCACAGCCCTCCCGCCCCTATCGCGGCGCGAATCTGGGCTTTGCCCCGGCGGATCTGTGTCTTTATTCGATCACCTTCAACAACGACACCGAGGCCGACGCCGATGCTCTGGAACGCTATGCCGTGTTTCGCGCCGAAGCGCGTGACGCCGGGGTGCGGCATTTCCTTGAAGTGTTCAACCCGAACGTCGCGGGGGCTGTTGCCCCCGAGGACACCGGCGCCTTTGTAACCGATTGCATCATTCGACTGCTGGCGAGCCTGACCCCGACTGAGCGGCCCGAGTTCCTGAAGGTCGCCTATAACGGACCCGAGCACATGGCGGCGCTTGCCGCGCATGACCCCTCGATGGTGGTTGGTGTTCTGGGCGGCGCGGGCGCCACGCATCGCGACACGTTCGAACTGCTGGCGCAATCCGAACGCCATGGCGCGCGGCTGGCGCTGTTCGGGCGCAAGATCAACCAGGCCGAAGATCAATGCGCGCTGATCTCCTGGATGCGCCGGGTTGCCGATGGCGAGACGACGCCCGCCGAAGCCGTCCGGGGCTATCACGCCGATCTCGCGACGCGTGGATTGCAGGCTGATCGCACTCTTGAAGACGATCTTCGGATCACTGCGGAGAGTCTGTGCTTTGACGCTGTCCCCGAGCCGGTCTAGCCTGCGCCACTCGCCTCGCACTCAAAGGACAGCAATGGCCCGTTCCAACCACCCATCCGACCGGATCGTAGCCGAGATTGCGTGGCTGTATTACATCAAGGGTTATAACCAGGCCGAGATCGCCAAACGGATGAACCTGTCCCGACCGACGGTCATCACCTACCTGCGGCTGGCGCGCGAGCGTCAGATCGTGGGGGTGAAAATCGCGGGGCTGCATTTCCGGGTCAACGACCTGGCGGATGCGCTATGCGCGCGCTACGGCCTGCAAAGCGCTTATGTCGTCCCCGAGGCCGAAAGCGCGCTGGAGACCGCCTATCAGGTGTGCGAGGCCGCCGCGCAGTTCCTGCCCGATTTCGTATCGACCGGCGACACGTTGGGCGTGAGCTGGGGGCAGACCGTGTCCTTCGTGTCCGAACGGGTGCCCTGGTGGCCGGTGCAGGGTCTGGTCGTTCGTCAGCTGATCGGCTCGCTGGCGAACCCCTTGCTGCCCACCTGCGAGAGCTGCACAACCGAGATCGCGCGGCGGCTCTCGGCGCAATGCATCAACCTAAACGCCCCGGCGGTGTGCAGCGATGCCGGGCTGGCCGCCCAGCTTCGAGCCGAGCCGATCATTGCGCAACAGCTCGACCGCCTGCTCGACTGCAACAAGGCGATCTATTCGCTCAGCCCCTGCACCCTCGACACGCATGTCGTGCAATTCAACCTCGCGACCGAGGCGGACATTTCCGATTACCGCGCGAAGGGCGCGGTGGGCATCATCGCAGGTCGCTTCATCGACCCCGAGGGCGTGCCAGTTCTCGGCGATCTAGACCGGCGCATGATCGGCGCCGATCAGGAATGCCTGCGTGGGATGGAGGGGCTGCTTGTGGTGACCGGTCTGCCCAAGATGGAAGCGACCCGTGCGGCGCTGCGCGGCGGTTATGTCAATCATGTCGTGCTCGATACGGCGCTTGCCGAAGAGCTGACGCGCAACCGGCCGGCGTGATTTTCACGCGGGTCGCGGAGCGACTTGTCGCCTTAGGTGTTCAGTCCCGGCATCTGGTGGAGCGGGTTCAGGATGAATGGATCCGGCCTCTGATGTCCAGATTTTGCAGATGTATTCGTCGGGCGCGAGCCCGTTGAGGATCTTGAGCCTACGAGCGAAGTTGTAGGCAGCCATGAAGACCGAGAGGTGCGGTCTCAGCTGACCGTGGCTGTCGTAGTGGAAGCGTTTGACGGTGGGGTCTTTGATCGTGCGGTTCATCCGTTCGACCTGCCCGTTTGTCGGGGAAACAGTCCCCCCGGACTGTTTCCCAATCCTCCATACTCCACGGATGGTTCGGGTTGGTCAGGCGGTGCTCGATCCCGCTCGACCATTGTCCTCGGACCAATGGCGGACAAGGTCTCGCCCTCACAGATCATGTCGAACCGCATTGCCCGCGCGTATGCTGTGTTCCGGTTGCGGGGCTGCGCGGCGATCTGCCCCGGGGACGGCAACACCCCTGCCCTCGCGCCCGTCTACGACCTGCTCTCGACCATTTTTTATCTTCCTGCGGACGACTTGGCCCTGTCGGGCGGCGGCGGGCGCGTCTTCAAAGCACTGACCTCAGCGCGCTGGAAGGCCTTCGACAACCGCGTCAAGCCCCCCGAACCCGCCGTTTTGAAGGTGGTTGCCGAAACTCGTCAGGCGGTCGATGCACATTGGTGGGATCTGCCCGAACGCGCCGTCGTACCCGGCGCGGTCCTGGAGCGCATCGACGCCCACGTCCGGCCGATGACGACCGTTCTGGTCGGGCGACCGAGGTCGGGGATTTCCGGACCCGCCCCAGTTGGGGATCACGGATCCGGCAAGCCATATCGGCAATGACGATCGGTCCAGCCTCACGGCGGGACGGACGCCTCATTCGGACGAAGTTCATTGAGCCTGCGCAGGTTGCAAGAAGATCGAGACCATGGCGGCTGAATTGCAACGTAACGCGCGAATGAGAAAGAAACAAAGCACGAAAACTCGTGTGAAAATACTGCACACAAAGCACATCAACCATCTGAATTAAATTACAGATTCCCCCACCCGTCATCGGGCGACGGACAGACGAGCGTTCGGGCGCAGACTTCACCGGTCATGCACGTTCTCTTGTCCTTGCTCTGGATCGGGCCGGTTCGGAGGTGAGCCAGCCACTGCCGGGCGGGGGCATGGTGCCCTGGCCGGTCGCCCTGAACACGGTCTGACGTGACTTGGATCCTGGACATAGGAGCGCCGGGCGGCGGCGGTGAACCTGCGGGCCCCTGCATCTGCAGCAAGGAAACCCGCCTGGTCACGCTCTGGGTCTCGCGTGGATGGGTCGTCGAAACAGAGGCAAAGATGATGATGCCCGATCTGCTCGAGCGACAGATCCCGTGTCGGAAGCCGGCGCGGCGCCCCCGCGCAACCTTGAACTCCGCGATGGAACCCATGCCGTGACGCCTTCGTGGCATCATGCGAATCGCGGGGAAGGCGGTTGCAGGTATTGCCGTTTGCGAGCGGCCCGACGGAGGTCGTGCGCAGGGTGGTTCGGGCGGCGTTCCGCCTCGTGCAAGACAGCTCGGCAGCTCTCAGCCCGGAAATGGCCGGACTTACATGTCCGGCGGCGGCATCCGTGCCGCCCTCATACCAAGCGCTCAAAGTCCCTTGCCACGTGGCGCGGAGGCTGCCTTGCGGCCGCAGACGCCTCAGCGGTGACGTTCACAAAACTGCCAGGAGAACACGTCGAGGTTGCAAATGACCCCCGCGGAGACACGCCAGATACACCTGCGGTTATAAATGCCCTCTATCCAACAACCCTTGATAGTGCTAACTTTTCTCCCGGAGAGGTGTTTCCCGTAGGGGGGGAGACGAGACGTTCGCGATCGGGGCAGATCCGGCAATGCCGCTTCCGTCCCATCAGGGTGGGCTTTGACATGACGGGACGCGTGGAGACGGCGCCAAAGGGCGCGGAAGACGCGGGCGGCGGGCCCCGATCCACTGCGCGCCGTGCCCGGCCCGATGACGGCACTTCGCGCCCCATAGCAACCCACGGACCGCCACCGCATTCCACGGGCACCCCGATGCCCGCATCCAGGACGTTCGACCTGACCCCGGTGCCATCACGGCCGCGAGACCCGCGCCCGTGTACAGCCACCACGACGGGGGAGAGGTCGCCCGTGGCCCTTAAGGGGATCCACGCCGCCTTGCCGGGCGGCACCGCACTCCCGCCGGGCAATTCTCTGAAGTCGCGATATTCTGAGGAGTTTCTTATGAAACCGAAGCACTGGATAGCAACGACCATTTGCAGCACCGCATTCATCGCCGGCGCCGCATTCGCCCAGGACGCGGAAACGGCCGAACAGCCGAACATCCTCGTGATCTGGGGCGACGATGTGGGTCAGTCCAACGTCTCGGCCTACACCATGGGCCTGATGGGCTACACCACGCCCAATATCGACCGGATCGCCAAGGAAGGGATGATGTTCACCGACTATTACGCCGAGCAGTCCTGCACCGCCGGCCGGTCGTCCTTCATCATGGGCCAGTCGGTCTTCCGCACCGGCCTCTCCAAGGTCGGCCTGCCCGGCGCCGAAGAGGGCATGCAGGTCGAGGATCCGACCATCGCCGGCATGCTGAAGGCGCAGGGCTACGCCACCGGCCAGTTCGGCAAGAACCACCTCGGCGACCGTGACGAGCACCTGCCGACGAACCACGGCTTCGACGAATTCATGGGCAACCTCTACCACCTGAACGCCGAGGAAGAGCCCGAGCACGAGGATTATCCGGGCGACATGGTGATGCCCGACGGCAGCACCTTCCGCGAGACCTTCGGCCCGCGCGGCGTGCTGCACTCCTACGCCGATGGCGAGATCGAGGACACCGGCCCGCTCACCCGCCAGCGCATGGAGACCGTCGACGACGAGACCGTCGCGGCGGCCATCGACTTCATCGAGCGCCAGCAGGAAGCGGGGACGCCCTGGTTCGTGTGGTGGAACGGCACCCGGATGCACGCCCGCACCCACGTTCCCGACGACGTCCGCGCCAAGGCCGACGAGATGACCGGGCGCCACCTCTCCGAGTATTCCGCCGGGATGTTGCAGCACGACATGAACGTGGGCCAGCTTCTCAACAAGATCGACGAGCTCGGAATCGCCGACAACACCTTCGTGTTCTACTCGACCGACAACGGCCCGCACATGAACACCTGGCCGGACGCGGCGATGACGCCGTTCTGGGGCGAGAAGAACACCCAGTGGGAAGGCGGCTGGCGGGTGCCCGCGATGGTGCGCTGGCCCGGCAAGGTCGAACCCGGAACCGTCTCCAACGAGATCATCCACCACATGGACTGGTTCCCGACCTTCCTCGCGATGGCAGGCAACGAAACCGTCAAGGAAGACCTGCTGACCGGCGTGACCGTGGCCGAGGTCGGCGGTGGCCGCGACTACCGCGTGCACCTCGACGGCTACAACATCCTGCCGCTGCTGACCGGCGAGACCACCGACAGCCCGCGCGAGGAGATCTTCTACTTCACCGACGACGGCGACCTTGCGGCGCTGCGCTGGAACGACTGGAAGATCACCTTCCTCGAGCAGAAGGCATGGGGCACGCTGCGGGCCTGGATGGAGCCGCTCACGCCGCTTCGCACGCCGCTGGTGTTCAACCTGCGCCGCGACCCCTACGAGCGCGCCTACCGCACCTCGAACACCTATTACGACTGGATGTTCGACCGCGCCTACATGCTGGTGCCTGCACAGCGCTATGTCGGCAACTTCCTCGAGACCTTCATCGAGTACCCGCCGCGCCAGGAAGCGGCGTCGTTCAGCCTCGACAAGGTCATGGAGAAGCTGTCGCAGCCGCACGGCGCCCAGTAAGCCGCGCTTGACGGACCGGCGGCCCCCGCCGCCGGTCCTTCCCTTTTTGAGGAGGTTCCTGCGATGCGTATTGCCGCAGCCATGATTGTCACGCTGTCCCTGCCCCTGAGCGCCCTAGCCGATCCCCTGCCGTCGTGGAACGACACCGAGGCCAAGGCCGCGATCATCGCCTTCGTCGACAAGGTCACCGACCCCGAGTCCGGCGACTTCGTCCCGGCCCACGACCGCATCGCCACCTTCGACAACGACGGCACGCTCTGGGCCGAGCAGCCGGTCTATTTCCAGGCGCTCTACGCGCTCGACGTGCTCAGGGAGAAGGCCGCGGACGATCCCTCGATCCTCGGCACCGACGTCCTGAAGGCCGCCGCCGAGGGCGATCTCGACACGGTGATGGCCAGCGGTATCGAGGGCCTGCTCGAGGTGATCAACGTCTCGCACGCGGGCATCACCGTCGATGCCTTCCAGGCCGATGCCTACGAGTGGCTCACCACCGCGACCCATCCGACCAGCGGCAAGACCTATGCCGGAATGGTCTACCAGCCGATGCTCGAGCTGCTGAGCTACCTGCGCGACGAGGGCTTCGCCACCTACATCGTCTCGGGCGGCGGCATCGACTTCATCCGCTCGTTCGCCGACGACGCCTATGGCATCCCGCCGTGGCAGGTGGTCGGCACCGAGGGCACCACGACCTTTGCCGTCGAGGAAGGCGGCGCGGTGCTCAACAAGGACGGCGGCGTCACCTTCGTCGACGACAAGGAGGGTAAGCCGGTCGGGATCATCCGCCATATCGGCCAGCGCCCGATCTTCGCCGCGGGCAATTCCGACGGGGACTTCGAGATGCTCGAATACACCACCGGCGGCGACGGGCCGTCCTTCGGACTGATCGTGCACCACACCGACGCCGAACGGGAGTTTTCCTACGATCGCGACAGCCACATCGGCGAACTGGAGCGCGGCCTCGACGAGGGCCCGGAACGCGGCTGGCTGATCGTCGACATGGCGCAGGACTGGGCGAAGGTGTTCCCGTCCGACTGAGCCTGGCGACTGGGCGCGCGGGACGCTTGCGGGAAGATGGCTTGCGGGAAGAAGGATTGAGCATGGACGACATGACCGACACCGGCGCGCGCGCCCAGATCGACGCGCTGCGCGCGCGGATGGGCGACGCGATCATCGGCCAGCGCGAGGTCATCGAGCGGCTGCTGATCGGCCTCCTGGCCAACGGCAACCTGCTGGTCGAGGGCCTCCCGGGCCTTGCCAAGACCCGCGCCATCAAGGCCCTGGCCCGGAACATGGAATGCGATTTCAGCCGCATCCAGTTCACCCCCGACCTGCTGCCCTCGGACGTCACCGGCACCGAGGTCTATTACCAGGGCGAGGGCGGCGGCTCGTTCCGCTTCGAGCCGGGGCCGATCTTCGCCAACCTCGTGCTGGCGGACGAGATCAACCGCGCGCCTGCCAAGGTGCAGGCGGCGCTGCT
>NZ_JAATOS010000562.1:0-2427 GCF_011806505.1 Salipiger sp. HF18
GGAAAGGTCGCAGGTTGCGGCGATGCCCATGCGCATGGCGATGGCCAGCCGTTCGGCATCGTCGAGACCCACGAGCAGCACCTCGGCGCCGCGCTCCTGCGCCACGAAGGCGATCGCCGCGCCGATCGGCCCCGGCCCCAGCACCACCACCCGGTCACCGGACTTCGCACCCGACACGTCCACCGCGTTCACCGCGATTGCGAGCGGCTCGGACAGCGCCGCGAGATCGTCTTCCAGTGTTTCGGGAATGCGGTGCAGCACGCGCTCGGGCACCCGCACCCGCTCGGCAAAACCACCGTCGCGGTGCAGGCCCACGATACGCCGCGCCTCGCAGGCCGAGGGGCGCCCGGAAAGGAAAAAGGCGCAGGGGGAGAAGGGGGGCGGAGGGGAGGGCCTTCCCCGGTCGCCCGGGGCCAGGGCGGTGACGCCCGCGCCCACGGCCACCACGCGGCCGGCGAACTCGTGCCCGATGGTCAGCGGCAGGAAGGGCTCCATGAAGCCGTAGCTCGGGTCCCATGCCACCGCGTGCAGGTCGCTGCCGCAGATCCCCGCGGCACGGATCGCCACCTCGACCTCGCCCTCGGCGGGCAGCGGTTCGGCATATCCGGTGGTGACGAGGTCCACACCTCGCCCGGCACGTGTCTTGCGCAGTGCAAGCATCGTCGGGTCTCTCCTCCCTTTGCCCGCGCTCTCCATTCGCGGGGTGGCCGGAATGATTTTCTGGCCAACGACTCGTTTATGTTTTATTTGTTATAACAAGTAAAGAGGAGGATCGTGCAGCATGTCCGGCAGCAAGGCAAAGTCTGGAAAAGTCTCTGACATTTCAGGGGACTGGATCACGCCCATCGAGCGCGAGAACCTTGGCGACCGCGCTTACACCACGATTCGGAACGCGCTGATGCGCGGCCAGCTGAAGCCCGGGGAGCGGCTGCGCCTGCGCCCGCTCTCCGAGCGGTTCGGGATTTCGCTCACACCGATGCGCGAGGCGCTGATGCGGCTGGTGTTCGAACGCGCCATGGTCTTCGACGAACGCGGCACCGCGGTGGTGCCTGACCTGACGCTCGCCCAGCTGCAGGAGATCCGCAGCATCCGCATGGATCTCGAGGGCAAGGCCGCGGCCTCGGCTGCCACCCATGTCACCGCCGAGGAACTGCAAGAGCTGCGCGACATCCAGACCGGCATCGCCGACTGTCACGCCCGCAAGTCCTTTGCCGACGCGGTGCACCTCAACACCGAGTTCCACCTGCTGCTGTGCCGGGCGGGACGGCTGCCGATCACCTACGATCTGGTCGAGAAGCTCTGGGTGCGCTGCGGCCCGATCCTGTCGCATCTCTACGACGCGGGCGTGCCCGCCGACTGGGTGCCGCACCCGCACGAGCGCATCATCGAGGCGCTCGAGACCGGCGACGCCGCCGCCGCCGAGGCAGGCATCCGCTTCGACATCGAGATGGGCTTGCCGGCGGGATCGGCGATCTCGATGATGAATCCGTCCGGCGTCGGCTCCACCACCCGCGCGTACCGCGGCGCGCCCGAGGCCAGCGCCAGCACGTTGTAGACCCCGCCCGGCAGACTCATTGGCGCGCCGTCACGGTCGACGAAGGCGATCTCGTAGAGCCCGGTCTCGCCGGACGTCGCGCGGATCGTCACCGGCCCGCTGTGGCGCGGCGCCACGGCGTATTTCGCGCTCGCGTCGACCTTGGCCACGATCTCGTAGAGGAACGGGTCACGCGGCGGCTCGTTGGCGTACTGGCTCGACCAGCTTCCCCACGCGCCCTCGTGCGGCTCGGGCGCCAGCAGGTCATATACGTAGCGCAACACGATGTCGGGCTGGCCGTCGCGGTCATAGGTGGTGCCGGGGTTCTCCTGCGCGCCCGCGATGCAGAGCACACCGTTCTCCTGCACCACCATCGAACCCACGCCCACCGCGCTGGTGTCGCTGTTGACGAAGGTATCGGCGGTCCAGTTGTCGGAGCCGATGTAGTAGCTCTCGGCGCTGTCGAAGCCCCCGGCCTCGAAGGCCTCGAAGCTCTCCCAGACAAAAGCATAAAGCCCGACCGCCCCGGCGGGTGTGCCGTCGCGGCTGCCGCGGGTGCCGTTGACCACGCCAACAAGCTTGCCGTTCCACGCGTCGCCCGACATCACGCATTTCGAGGCGAAGCTCTCGTCGGCAAAGTCGTGCAGCGTCACGCCGCCCTTGGCCGGGTTGTAGCTGTAGATCCGCAGCGGATAGGCGGTCTCGGATTGCGAGCGGATGGCGCCGAAAACCCTTCCGTCGTCGGCAACATGCCAGATCGTCGGCTCGACGCCCTGCTCGCCGATCTGAACCGCCTCGGAGATGGTCGCACCGGCAAAGAGGTTGTCGACGCGGACGATCCAGACACCCTTGGCCTTGCCCTTTCCTCCTTTCTTCCCTCCCCAGAAGCTGTC
>NZ_JAATOS010000563.1:0-2427 GCF_011806505.1 Salipiger sp. HF18
GCCTGCCCGAAGAAGACTTCTCACGGATCGTCAATCTCGGCCTGCCGCAAGAGCTCGAGCAGATCGAGGCGACACGGTACGATCCCGATGGCGGGACATTTGATGACAGTGCAGCTCCGTTCGAGCGGCCTGTGCTTGAGCGTCTCACCCGACGCCCGTATCGCGACGTGGCATTCCGTCGGAAGGTGCGGGAGGCATATGGCTATCGCTGCGCCTTGTCCGGCCTCATGCTTCGCAACGGCGGTGGCAGGCCCGAAGTTCAGGCCGCGCATATCAGGCCTGTAGACAAACAGGGCAGCGACTCGGTTCGGAACGGTCTGGCCCTGTCCGGGACGCTACACTGGATGTTCGACCGTGGTCTTATCTCGATCGCGGATGATTGCGAGACGATCCTGGTCTCGCACAACAAGGTGCCCGGTGACGTGGTGAGCCGTCTGCTGTCGCCGGACGGTCGTCTGTTGAAGCCGGAGGATCCGCGCGACGCGCCGCATCCCGAGAACCTCAAGTGGCACCGCGAAAACGTGTTCGGTCGGGTGCTGACGGATGAGCCGGCCCCCTGGGGCTGAGGTTTGCCCGCATCACGACCGGCTTAACGGAGCTTCGCCGGTGTCGATGAGAGCCTAGCTTGCCTTCGGCCTCCGCATCCGGGCGGGGCCGGGGGCGAGGATGTAGAGGGCGAGGCTGACGACGACGATGGCGCCGCCGGTCAGCATCCGCGACGTCGGGGCCTCGCCGAGGGCCATCCAGACCCAGAGCGGGCCCAGCACGGTCTCGAGCAGCATCAGGAGGCTCACGTTCGCCGCCTGCGTGTGGCGCGAGGCCGACGAAAGGGCAAAGAACGAGGCGGGCAGGATCAGCAGCCCGGTGACGAGGATCGCCGGCACGTTGCCCTCGGTCATCCGCGATGGCCCCGTCAGGACGAGCCCCATGATCCCGGCGAGAAACGCGCCGGTTCCGAGCGCCGGCAAGAGCGGCAGCTCGGGTGCGCGGCGCAGGGTGACGAAGGTGGTGGCGAGCGCGAGGGCCACGCCCAGCCCGCAGAGCGCGCCGATCAGTGCGGCCCGGTTGACCGCGAGGTCTCCCTTGCCCGAGACGGCGACGGCGATGCCCACGGCCACCGCCGCGATGGCGGCCCATGTGGCGCGGCTCGCGGGTTCGGCCAGAAGCACGCGCGACAGCAATGCCGCCCAGACCGGCGTGGTCGCGACCGCGAGCAGCACCACCGCCACCGGGGCCGCCCCGATGCCGAGCGGGAAGAGCATCGCGTTGAGGAACTGCGACAGGATCAGCACCGCCCCCACCGGGCGCAGCAGGCGCCGGATGCCGCCGGGATCGCGCACGAGCAGCAGCCACGCGCCCCAGAACACCGCCCCCACGCAGAGCCCGCGCCAGCCCAGCATCTGCCAGCCGTCCATGCCAGAGAGCCGCATCAGCACCGCGTCGGGCGTCAGGACAAGCGCACCGAACGCGGCGAGCGCGATGCCGTAGCGGGGGGAACGGGACATGGCGGACCTTCGAAAGACGTGACGGCGCCCCGCCGAACGTGCCGGACGGGGCGGTTTCCGGGGACAGTCTTGGGTCAGCGGTAGAGCGGTATCGACCGCAATGGTCATCAGCGAGGCGGCGTAGACCTGCGTCTTCTGCGCCTCCGGCGTGTCGCGGGCCAGCGCCTCGGGATCGACCGGCGCGGCAAGCTGGGCCTCGACGAAGGCGATGTCCTCCTCAGAGGCGGCCTCGCCGATGGTGTCGAGCAGACGCGCCTTCTCGGCCGCGTCGATCTCGCCGTCGGCCTTGGCGGCCTGGATCATGGCGCGGAGCATGAGGCCCGCGGCCTCTTCGGCCTGCGCCGAGCCGCCGGCGGCATTGAACTGGTCGATCATGCTGCCGATGCCCTTGCCGCCCATGGCCGAGGCCCCACCGGCAGCGGCGAGGATGCTCGCCATCCCGGCACCGGCGCCTTCCGCGCCGGTTCCGCCGCCAAGTCCCGCGCCCGCCAGCATGGCGCCGAGCCCGCCGCGCTGCATCTGCTCCATCATGTCCTGCAGCGGGTTGGACGCGCCACCCGACATCATCCGGCCCATCTGCGCCTGTTGCGCGGTGCCGGGCTCGCTGCCCTTGAGCTGCGCCTTGCCTCCCGTCAGGGCGCCGAGCCCCTGACCGCCCGACAGCCGGTCGACGCCGCGCGCCGCGGCATAGCCCATGGCGAGCTTCGCAAGGGTTCCCATCATACTCATCTGCGCATCCTCCCAATCATCTCTCCCGGTGCCGTGCGGCACCCTCAAGCCTCAGCTTGTCAGATAGAGCGGCGTGGCGCGAAGGGAAAATCTCGCGATCAGTGCGCTTGACCTTGGCAGCGCGCCGGTGGAGAGCAGGTGCATGGAAGCACGCAGAACGATGGACGCCGCAGGGGCGCTGGGACTGGTGGGG
>NZ_JAATOS010000564.1:0-2426 GCF_011806505.1 Salipiger sp. HF18
TGGTACGAGCCGCATCTCGACCGCCTCTACGAGGACGCCGAGACCCGCCACGCCGACCTCATGCAGCT
Organism: Salipiger sp. HF18; assembly: GCF_011806505.1. NCBI lineage: Bacteria > Pseudomonadati > Pseudomonadota > Alphaproteobacteria > Rhodobacterales > Roseobacteraceae > Salipiger > Salipiger sp. HF18. The sequence continues at coordinate 69 of NZ_JAATOS010000564.1, forward strand.
CGAGCAGATCGCCGCGGGCTTCCCCTCGGCCGAGGCCTTCCTGACCGAGCTCACCCTCGATCCGCCCGACGCCACCAGCGACCGGGCCGGCAAGCCGCTGCAGGACGAGGACTACCTGATCCTCTCGACCATCCATTCCGCCAAGGGACAGGAGTGGCGGTCGGTCTATCTGCTGAACGCGGTCGACGGCTGCATTCCCTCGGATCTGGGCACCGGCTCGAGTCACGAGCTCGAGGAGGAGCGTCGGCTGCTCTACGTCGCGATGACCCGCGCGAAGGATCACCTGACGCTGGGCCTGCCGCTGCGCTTCTACGTCACCCAGCAGGGGCGCAACGGCGACCGGCACGTCTATGCCACGCGGACCCGTTTCATTCCCAAGGCGATGCTGGGCAGATTCGAGCAGGTCACGTGGTCGCCGCTGCCGCGGCCCGGCGCCACCGGGCCGGCGCCGCAGCGCATCGACGTCTCGGCGCGCATGCGGCAGATGTGGGGCTGAGCCAGAGAGCGGCGCGGGTCAGGCGGGCTCGGTCGCCGGGGTCGCGGCGCGCCATGGCAGGTCCATCGCGCAATGCATGCCCTCGGACGTGAGCTCGCGCGTGAGCCGGCCTTCGTGCTGCCGCTCGACCATCAGGTGCAGGAGGTTGGTGCCGAAGCCCTCTTTTGCCGTCTCGGGCGCCGGGGGCGGGGTGTCGCAGGTCTCGCGCCAGTCGATGGCGAGACGATCCTCGGGCGTCAGGCCCCAGCTGACTTCGAGCCCGCCGCCGGTCTGGCGCAGCGCGCCGAACTTGGCGGCGTTGGAGGTGAGCTCGTGGAACACCATGCCCAGCGACTGGCACTCGTCCGGGGTCAGCACCACCTGCGGCCCATCGAGCCCGATGCGGATTGCGGAATTGCCGCGATAGGGCGCGAGCTCCTGTTCGAGGATCTGGCGTAGTGCCACCGGCTCCCACCGCTGGTTGGCGAGCAGCGCGTGGTTCTTGGCCAGCGCCGAGAGCCGGTCGATGAGCTTGGCGCGCATGGTCTCGGGCTCCTCGGCCCGCGCCAGCCTGATCATCGCCTGCGCCACCGACAGCAGGTTGCGGGCGCGGTGGTTGATCTCGCGCGACATCAGGCGCTCGCGCGCGATGGCGCGGGTGCGCTCCATCAGCGTCATCATCCGCGACAGCACGGCCTCGACCGTCTCGACCTCGAGATCGGTCCAGTGTCGCGCGGCGAAGGAATGGGCGAAGAGGATCGCCTCGGTCCGGCCCTCGGTCACCCACGGCACCGCCAGCGCCGAGGCGCAGCCGATCTGGTCGAGCACCTTACGCTCGACCTCTTCGCGACCGGGGGTGCTGCGGTCGATGCGGACCACCCGACCCAGCAGCAACTCGGCCCAGGCGCTGTTGTCTATGGGGACCTGCCCGCGCGCCGCCGGGACCGGCTCGACGCCTTCGGCGCACCATTGCTCGACGACCGGCAGGGCGTGGTCAGGGTCGGAATGGCGCTGTTCGCGCAGGCCGACGCGGTCGACCTCGAGATGCCTGCCCAGCATCTCGAGCGAGCGCCCGCGCACCGCGTCGACGTCGCCCATGGTGCGGTAGACGTCGCTGAGCTCGAGCAGGAAGCGGGTGTGGGTCTGCTGCATGACCTGCCGCGTGGTCTCGTTGCCCGAATTGAACACGCCGCGGATGGAGCCGTCGTCATCGCGGATCGGCGTGAAGTTGTAGGTCCAGTAGGTCTCTTCCTCGACCCCGTAGCGCCGCATCGGCAGCATCTGGTCGCGGAAATAGACGCCCTCGCCCCTGCTGATCGCCCGGGTGAACTGCGGCTCGATCACATGCCAGATGTCGGACCAGACCTCTTCCGCAGGCTCGCCGAGACAGCCGGGGTGGCGTGGACCGGGAATGAGCGACCAGCTGTCATTGTAGAGCAGCCGCAGCTCGGGGCCCCAGTAGATGCAGGTCGGAAAGGCAGAGTTCAGCGCGATCCCCAGCGCCGAGCGCAGGGCCGCGGACCATGTGTCCGGCGGGCCGAGCGGATGGGTGCTCCAGTCGAAATCCCGGATGCGCTTTGCCATCGCGCTATGGCCGGACAGGAAGGAGAGCTTGTCGAAATTTGGTGACTGGCGGCGTAGCAAAACGGCTCCTTGCAACTGAACCCTCCGGGGCCGCATCGGCTTTCCGGCAGGGGTTCAGTGGAAGATAGGGCAGGAGTCGCGGTCTGCACAGACAAATCGCCGCCGCGCGGGGACGTGTCGTCGGGGTGTCACTGGGTCGAAGGGGGCGGGGTGGACCCGCCCCCTTCGGGACTAGTGGCGGCTGGGCTCAGCCCCTGCGCTCGCTGGCGGATTCGCCGGGCGGGGCCGGGGAGAACACG
>NZ_JAATOS010000565.1:0-2415 GCF_011806505.1 Salipiger sp. HF18
TTGCGGATCGGCATCAGCAGCGGGTCGATGGGGCCGTAGACACCCTCCTCCGAGAACCGCTCGGGCGTGCCGCCGGTGGTGACGCTGATCATCGCGCGGCGGCCCCGGAAGAGGCCGGTTTCGAAGCGCCGCCCGTCCACGTAGGCAAAGCCGTAGCTCAGCACCCGGTCGACCCAGCCCTTCATCAGCGCCGGCGGGCCGCCCCACCAGATCGGGAACTGCAGGATCACGTTGTCGGCCTCGGCCACCCGCGCCTGCTCGCGACGGATGTCCTCGGCGTAGGCGCCTTTGCGGGCGGCGTTGGCCTGTTCGGCCTGCACGTGGAAGCGCCCGGTGTCGGCGCGCAGGGTCACGTCATGCGGCCCCACGTCGGCGCGGAAGCCTTCGCCCGCGAGGTCCGAGACCGTGACCCGGTGCCCGGCCTGCCGCAGCGCGTCGGCGGTGCCCGCCGCGAGCGCGTGGTTGAACGAGCCCGGGTCGGGGTGGGCCACGACGATGAGGATGTTGCGTGCGGTCATGTCGGTCCTCAGTTCAGGAAGCTCGGGAAGAACAGCGACACCTGCGGCACCAGCGCGATCACCGCGAGCACCAGCAGGCAGATGCCCACCAGCGGTATCGCCTCGCGGATCACCTTGCCCACCGGCTCGCCCGAGATCGCCGAGGCGATGAACAGCAGGATCCCCACCGGCGGTGTCGCCATGCCGATGACCACGTTCAGCACCACCACGGTGCCGAACTGCACCGGGTCCATGCCGATCAGCGCCTGGAACTTCATCAGGATCGGCATCGTCAGGATGAGGATCGAGATCGGCTCGAGGAACATGCCCAGCACCAGCAGGAAGATGTTGAGCAGCAGCAGGATCATCCACGGGTTCTCGGTCAGCGAGAGCATGGCGTCGGCGATCAGCTGCGGCACCTGCTCCAGCGTGAAGACGAAAGAGACGATGCTGGCCATCGAGGTGATGAAGAGGATCGAGGTCGACACCAGCGCGGTGGCGATCAGCGCGTCCCAGACCCGCGTCAGCGTGAGGTCGCGGTAGACGAAGCCGATGATGAGCGCATAGCCCACCGCCACGGCGGCGGCCTCGGTGGGGGTGAAGATGCCGGCCTTGATGCCGACGAGGATGATCAGCGGCAGCAGCAGCGCGGGCAGGGTGCGGCGGGGGGGGGCGAGGCGCTCGCGCCCCGTCATCCGCGGCGTGACCGGGAAGCCGTCGCGTTTGGCGCGCCAGCTCGCGTAGATCAGCAGGCCCGAGGCGATGCCGATGCCCGGCATGATCCCCGCAAGGAAGAGCTGCCCGATGGAGGCGCCCGAGAGCACCCCGTAGATGATCATGGTGATCGACGGCGGGATGATCGGCCCCATCACCGAGCTCACCGCGATGAGGGCGGCGGCATAGGCGGGGGGCATGCCCTGCTTGGCCATCGACGGGATCAGGATCGAGCCGAGCGCCGAGGCCTCGGCGGTGGCGCTTCCCGAGATCCCCGCGAAGAAGCCCGAGGACAGGATCGAGACCGACGACATGCCGCCGCGGCGGTGGCCGACCATGGCGCGGGCGAAGGTCACGATGCGCGTCGTGACGCCGCCCACGTTCATCAGCGCGCCCGCCAGCAGGAAGAGCGGGATAGTCAGCAGGACGAACTGGTCGACCCCCGCGATCATCCGCTGTGGCAGCATCAGCGCCATCATGCCGTTGCCCGAGAGGTAGAGATAGGCGGTGCCCGCGATGCCGAGCGCCAGCGCGATGGGCACGCCGGTGGCGAGGAAGCCCGCAAAAAGGAGGAAGAAGCTGCTCATGTGGTTCCGGCCGATGTCCTGTCGGCGTCAGACGCCGTATCTTCGAGATTGTCGACGACCTGCCGGCGGAAACTGACCGCCAGGTCTGCGAGCACGTGCAGCGCCAGCAGCGCGAGGCCCACGGTCACGCTTACGTAGACCCAGCGGATCGAGAGCCCGAGGGCCTCGCCCGAAAGCGCGGTCCAGATGAAGTCGAGCGCGGGGATGGTCTGACGGTCGAAGCGCGAGGCGAAATCCCAGCCATACCAGGCCATGAGCCCGAGAAAGACCACGATGGGCACCGCCATCACCGCCTTCAGCAGCCAGCGCAGGCGCGGGCTCAGCAGCGAGGGCACGAACTCCAGCGCCACGAACTCGCCCTTGGAGAAGGCAAGGCCCAGCACGAGGAAGGTCTGCCAGATCAGCAGGTAGCGGCAAAGCTCCTCGGCCCAGATCAGGCTGCCTCCCAGAATGTAGCGCCAGAACACCTGCGCCAGCATGATCGCGACGATCAGCAGCATGCTGACCCCGGCGAGGGTGCGCACGAGCCACACGTAGCCGGTGACGAAACGGGCGAGAGGCCCGGTTCTGTCCTGCATCGGTTTCATCCTTCCTGTGGGGTGTCCCGCGGCGGCGCC
>NZ_JAATOS010000566.1:0-2415 GCF_011806505.1 Salipiger sp. HF18
CTCGGCCTTCATCCAGACACGCAAACGGGCCGGTCGACGACCGGCCCGTTCCGCTTTCGGGGCCCAGGCGAGAGCCCTTGTCAGGCGGCACCTAGCGCAGAACGTGCACCGCGCATTTGGCGTGGCGGACCACCTGCGTCGCGGTGGAGCCCATGAGCAGATCCCCCATGCCCGGACGGTGCGAGGCGATCACGATGAGATCGCTGCCCGCGTCGGCGGCATAGTCGAGGATGGTGCGTCCCGAATGCCCGTCGACAACCACGCCCCGTGCGCCGTCCATCTTGGCGGCAAGCGCGTCGAGATCGTCCTGCACGGCCTTGTGCGACTGCACCAGGTAATCCGGCGGCATGTAGGTCACGGCGTAACCGGGGATGTGTTCGATCACGTGCAGAAGCGTGACCTCGGCGCCCTCGGCCGCCAGTTCGCGGGCCACCGACATGGCGGCCTCCACCTTGGCGTCGCTATCGAATGCAATCGGGACCAGAATGTTCTTGTACATTTGGCGGCCTCCTTTCTTTCCTGAGGCCACATTGACCTATCCGAAGGGGTACCGCCTTGATCCAAATCACACTCTCCAGGCCCTGATCGCTTCACAATTTGGGCACATTTGGCCATTAAAACGTTCATCAGGCCGCAGAAGGCGCCATTCCGTACCCCCGTTCCGCCATCGGCGCGACGGACCGACATGCCCGAGGATTTCGTCCCGGACATGCGGCGGGAAGCAATGGCACCGCGGCCCCGTTCAGGATCCCGCCGCAACGCCGCTCGCGAAACGACCTGAATGAGGAACGACACCATGCGTTATCTGATCGCCGAAACGACCTGGAAGATGGTGAGCCTGTCGAAGGCCGTGTCCGACACCGGCACCCTCTTGTCCCGCTGCGAAGCCGGCGACGAGATCGAGGATTTCCACAGCATGAAGGCGCACGACCTGCTCGTGCTCGACGCGGGCCAGCTGACCCGCGGCGCCTCGCTGTCGCGTCTGCGCGAGCTGAACCCGGAGACGCCGGTCTGCCTCATCGCCCGCAAGCCCTCGCCCGAGCAGATCGCGAGCTGGCTCCTGTCCGGCGCCGACACGGTGATCGACGACACCGCCTCCACCGCCGAGATGCTCGCCCGTCTCGCCGCGGTGGCGCGGCGCGCCCACGGGGTGTCGCAGCCGAAGCTGGAATGCGGACCGCTGGTGCTCGACCTCGATCGCCGCCGCGTGCATGTCGGCGCGGTGACCCTCGCGCGAAGGGCTGCTGAACCACGTCTACGGCTTCGAGAACGAGCCGGCGCCGCGGGTCTTCGACGTCTACATGTGCAACCTTCGCAACCACCTTGTCGGTGTTGCTGGCGCCCTCCGGATCGAGACCGTCCGGGGCTCGGGCTACAGGCTCGAGGTCACCGAGCGCCGCCGCACCGCACGCGCCCCGGCGGCAGGCCGCCACGCCGCCTGAGGGTGCAAGGGTCCCGCCCGGCGCCGCACGGCCGGGCGGGACCTTCTCGTCTCGGATCGCGGCTCAGAACACCGCCGCGACGTCGTACATCACCGGCTCGAAGCTGCGGCTGAGCGCGTTGAAGTTGCGGTTCCGCTCGCGCATCTCCTCGCTGCGCAGCATCGCCTGGAAATCCTCGCGCCGGGTCCATTGCGAATAGTTGGCGATCCGGGTCTGGGCGTCGTTCACGTGCAACCCCGCTCCGATGAAGCCGGGCTGTTTCGAGATGAAGCTCTGGTAGGCGTCTCGCAGCGCATCCAGCAGGTCCTGGCAATTGCCGGGGCTGGTCTCGAATGTGGTGATGACAGTCTGACAGGCGCTCGGGCTGGTAATTTCTGGCATGGCTCTCCTCCGTTCCCGACCGCAGTCTTGCACGGAACCGTAACGCCGCCAAACCTTTCCAATGACATGTGAAATCCTCGGGCCGCCGCGCCCGGCGGACGGGCATTCACGACAGATGCGCAACACGAACGCGAAAGAGGCCGGGGCTTCGGAAATTTCTGGGCGCGCGGGCGGGACGGACCTGCTAGGGTCACTGACAACGAAAAAAGACGAGACGGGCATGAGCGGCAACACCCTGACGATTGACGAGTCCCTGCGGGAAGAGATCATCTCGCGTCCCGACATGATCCTTGACGATCGCGACCTGATGCAGGCGCTGATCGCGGCGAACGAGCGGTCCATGGGCGGCAACATCGTCGACCTGCGCGGCATCGCGATGGAGCGGCTCGAGGCACGGCTCGACCGGCTCGAGGACACCCACCGCAGCGTCATCGCCGCGGCCTACGAGAACCTCGCCGGCACCAACCAGATCCACCGCGCGGTGCTGCGGATGCTCGACCCCGTGGAGTTCGAGCCCTTCCTGCGCGATCTCGCGGGCGAGGTGGCGCAGATCCTGCGGGTCGACGCGGTGCGGCTGGTGCTGGAATCGGGC
>NZ_JAATOS010000567.1:0-2415 GCF_011806505.1 Salipiger sp. HF18
GTCGGCGCCGGCGGCCATGGCCTGGGCGCTGCCTACTACCTCGCCAAGCAGCACGGCATCACCAATATCGCCGTGATCGACAAGGGCTGGCTGGGCGGCGGCAACACCGGCCGCAACACCACGATCATCCGCTCGAACTATCTCTACGACGAGAGCGCGCGGCTGTTCGACCACTCGGTCGACCTGTGGCAGGGCCTGAGCCAGGAGCTCAACTACAACGTCATGTATTCGAACCGCGGCTGCCTCATGCTGGCGCATACGGTGCATGACGTGCAGAGCTTCAAGCGCCACGTCCACTCCAACCGGCTCAACGGCGTCGACAACCGCTGGCTCACGCCGGAGGAGTGCAAGGAATACTGCCCTCCAATCAACATTTCCAAGACCTCGCGCTACCCCGTCATGGGCGGTGCGCTGCAGGAACGCGCCGGCACCGCCCGCCACGACGCGGTGGCCTGGGGCTATGCCCGCGGGGCCGCGGCGCGCGGCGTCGACATCATCCAGAACTGCGCCGTCACCGCGATCCGTCGCGGCCCGAACGGCGCTGTGATCGGCGTCGACACCGACAAGGGCTTCATTAAGGCCAAGAAGGTCGCGGTCTCGGCCTCGGGCCACAACAGCATGGTCATGGCGACCGCGGGCGTCCGCCTGCCGCTCGAATCCATGCCGCTGCAGGCGCTGGTCTCGGAGCCGATCAAGCCGGTCTTCCCCTGCGTGGTCATGTCCAACGCCGTGCACGCCTATTGCTCGCAGTCCGACAAGGGCGAGCTGGTGATCGGCTCCGGCACCGACCAGTACGTGTCCTATTCCCAGCGCGGCGGCCTGCCGCTGATCGAGCACACCATCGCGGCGATCTCCGAGGTGTTCCCGATCTTCAACCGCATGCGGATGCTGCGGAAATGGGGCGGGATCACCGACAACACCCCGGACCGCTCGCCGATCATCGGCAAGACCCCGGTGCCGAACCTCTACGTCAACTGCGGCTGGGGCACCGGCGGCTTCAAGGCGACCCCGGGCTCGGCCCACGTCTTCGCCTGGACCATCGCCAAGGACGAGCCGCACCCGATCAACGCGCCGTTCACGCTCGAACGCTTCCGCACCGGCCGGCTCATCGACGAAGCCGCCGCCGCCGCCGTCGCGCACTGAGGATCCCGACCATGCTCCTGATTCATTGCCCCTACTGCAACGAGACGCTGCCCGAGGTCGAATTCGCCTATGCCGGCGAGGCCCACATCGTGCGCCCGGTGAACCCGTCCGAGGTTTCCGACGCCGACTGGGAAGCGTTCCTCTTCCTCCGCGACAACGTGAAGGGCCCGCATTACGAACGCTGGCGCCACCTCCACGGCTGCGGACGTTTCTTCAACGCCGTGCGTGACACCGTTTCCGACAAGTTCCTGACCACCTACGAGGCCGGCGCACCGCGTCCCGACCTCGCCAGCCTGACCGAGCGCCTGAAATGAGCCAGTATCGCGTATCCGGCCGGGGCCGCGTCGACACTTCGCGCCCCGTGAGCTTCACCTTCGACGGCAAGACCTTCACCGGCGCGCAGGGCGACACGGTCGCCTCGGCGCTGCTGGCCAACGGTGTCCACCTGATGGGCCGCTCGTTCAAGTACCACCGTCCGCGCGGCCCCGTTGCCGCTGGCTCTGAAGAACCCAACGCGCTGATCGGCACCCGCCGCGGCGCCGGCCGGTTCGAGCCGAACACCCGCGCCACCGTGCAGGAGATCTGGGACGGGCTCCAGACCAATTCGCAGAACAAGTACCCGAGCCTCAAGTTCGACGTGGGCGCGGTCAACGACGCCGCCTACATGCTGTTCTCGGCCGGGTTCTACTACAAGACCTTCATGTGGCCGCGCAGCTTCTGGGACAAGGTTTACGAGCCGTTCATCCGCGGCGCGGCAGGCCTCGGCGTCTCGCCGACCGAGGAAGACCCCGACCACTACGCCTCGCGCAACATGCACTGCGACGTGCTGATCGTGGGGGCTGGCCCGTCCGGCCTCGCCGCGGCCCGCGCTGCCGCCGTCGAGGGGCTGAAGGTCGTGCTGGTCGACGAGAGCCCCGAGGCGGGCGGCACGCTGCTGTCCGAACCGCAGGTGAAGATCGACGGCAAACCCGCATGGGACTGGCTCGCGGCCGAGGTCGAGGCGCTCAAGGCGCTGGGTGTGAAGATCATGACCCGCACCACCGCCATCGCATACTACCACCAGAACATGGTGGGCCTGTGCGAAAAGCTGACCGACCACCTCGCCACGCTTCCCGCCGACACCCCGCGCGAGCGGCTGTGGCGGGGGGGGGGCGGGCGGGGTGGGGCGGCGCCGGGGGCGGGCGGGAAGGCGGCCGGGGTCCCCGGGCAAGAACGGCCCGGGGGGGGGCGCGCGGGGGCGGGCCCGAACCACCCCCACCCCCCCCGCGGGCC
>NZ_JAATOS010000568.1:0-2410 GCF_011806505.1 Salipiger sp. HF18
GTTTCGCGCAGGGCGGCGGGGGCGACGGCGCGGGTCTCGACGCCGTATTCCCGCAGCAGGCTCGGTTTCAGCCCGGGGACGAAATCCATGTAATAGAGCCTGCGGATGCGCGAGGCGACGGGGTAGGGCAGCTCGAAGCGGGTGGGCCCGTAGGTCATCAGCCCGTCGGAATAGAGATAGACGTCCGAGCCGGTCATGATCCGTGCCAGGGTGTTCGACGGCGGCGTCTGGATCGATTCCATCATCAGGTCGACCCGCTCGTCGGGGGCGGCGCCGAAGATGGCGCGCAGCATCGACTGGATGGCCAGCGCGTCGAGCTCGTCGGCGGGGGGCTTCCACTGGGTCGGGTGTTGCGGCGCGAGGATGGCGTTGAGGCTGAGCACCTTCGAGAAGGTCTTCGCCACGTGCGGCGAGGTCCTCGCGAACTCGAGCAGCGCGTCGCGGGCCTCGGGGTCGGGGGTGTGGGTGCTGACCAGCAGCACGCGCCCGGCGGCCGGCGGCAGCGTGTCGTCCTGCCCGAGCAGTGTCATCAGGCTGTAGAGGCCGAACTTGGTCGAGATTTCGCAGACGAGCATCAGATCAGCCCCCGGATGGTGTTGCGGCGTGTGTCGTCGATGCGCAGAAGCGCGGCCTCCAGCTCGCGCGTGGGGACCAGCGCCAGCAGGTGGGCGGCGCCGGTGACGAGCTTCTTGCGGGTGGCGGGCTCGAGCCGGCCCTGGCGCTCGATGTGGAAACAGATCAGCGCCAGCAGCTGGCGGATGGCCTTGGGCAGGTAGCGCTCGTGACCCTCGTTCACCAGGAAGCCGATGACGTTCTGCATCGCCTGCAGGAAGTCGAGCTGCCGGTCGTCGCCGACCGCGGTCAGGCTGACGTTGTGGTCGCGGCGGTAGTAGAAGCGGAACTCCTCGGCGATCACCATCTTGCGGCCGAGGATCTGGGTCTTCCAGTTGATGATGCGGTCCTCGGCGGTGTGCAGCGGATCGTAGCGGATGTCGTGGCGGTCGAGGAAGTCCATGGCGTAGATGCCGGCCCACATCTGCGGGTGGTCGACCATGGTGGGGCGGTCGTCGGGCATGACCGCGAGCCGCGGGTCGAAGGCGGTGTTCACCACCTCGAAGGGGGCGCGGATGATGTTGCGCTTGTTGCCGCGGCACTCGAGGTAGTGCGAGCGCACGAAATCGACCTCGGGGTCGGCGTTCATCTGCGCCACCAGCGCCGGGTAGTATTCGGCGCCGACCCAGTCGTCGCTGTCGACCGAGCCCACCAGCGCGGTGCGGGTCTGTCCGAGCCCGGCGTTGCGGGCCTTGCCGGCGCCGCCGCCGGTCTCGAAGCCGATCAGTTGCGCCTTGTCCCAGGCGGTGGCGAAGCGGCCCATGATCTCGCCGGTGGCGTCGGTGGAGCCGTCGTTGACGAGGATGCAGGATCCCCCCGCCGCCATCAGCGGCTCGAGGCTGTTCAGGGTCTTCTCGATGCTCGCCTGGGCATCCTTCCCGGGGACGATGATCGTCAGGTCACTGAGGGTGTAGGTCGTCGCCATGTGCTGAAAAATCCGTGCCGTCGGTTATGTCACGTCGCATTGAGCCGGCGCGCCGGACCGCGCACCGGTGGGGTCCGGCGGACAAGAGGGCTCGTCCGTCTCCGCCGGGCTAATCTCGGGGGGAGATAAACGCGTCCGGCCCCGGAGAACAAGCCGGTAGCGCGCGGTGGGCGGAGAAGCGACGCGCGGGCCATGCGGGTGCAGCCTGACCTTGCAGGAACGCAACCGGACCGGGGCGGAACGGGGGCGGGATCTGCCTGCGGGGGCGCGGCCGTGGCGGCGTCCCCGCGGGCGGTCACCGCGGCGCCTCGGTGATCTGGAAGGGGCGGGTCTCGAACCGCGCCACGGTCTGCATCACCCTGTCGCCGAGATCTCGGGGGCAGAGCATCTTCTCGACCCAGGCGGGGTCGGGGGCCTGCGCGCGCCTCTCGAGCATGTCGCCCAGCGGCGTGATCAGGTTCGACCCCCTGAACAGCTTGCGCATCGGCTCGACCAGCGGGTCGCGGTAGTTGTCGATGAAATCGAGATGCACCATCGCGGGAATGCCCGCGCGCACCACGTCGATGGCCGCGGTCGAGGTGCAGGTGATCCCCAGCGCCGCGGTGGCCAGCGCCTCGTCCATGGTGCAGGCGGTGAGCTTGAGGTTCGGCGGCGGGTTGTCGAGCTCCTCGAGCAGCCCGGGGTAGTGGTAGCGCTCGAGATGCAGGTGCTTCTGGTTCTCGTTGGGCAGGTGGCGCAGCTTGATCCAGACCGTGTGATCGGGGTTGGCCCGGGCCATCGCGGCCAGGGCCTGCAGCATGTGCATGCGGCCGCGCTTGGTCGAGGGCGACAGCGCCTGGGTGAAGAAGCCTCTTTCTCTTCTTGAGGCGAGGT
>NZ_JAATOS010000569.1:0-2410 GCF_011806505.1 Salipiger sp. HF18
GGTGTCGCGGGGGCGGGGCCCCTCGGCGGCGGCCAAGGGGCGGCAGGTGCCAGGGTAGACCAGCCCGTCGGGCCCCGTGAGCGGCGCGCCTTCCTGCGGCGCCGAGAGCGCCTCGCGGATGTCGCGGCGGCTGCAGCTGCAGGGGTAGAGCAGCCCCATCGCCCAGAGCCGGTCGAGGGCCGCGTCATACTCGGCGAGGTGCTGGGATTCGCGCCGGCAGGGCTCGGGCCAGTCGAGCCCAAGCCAGTGCAGGTCGTCCTTGAGCTGCGCCTCCCACTCGGGGCGCGAACGGCTCTGGTCGAGGTCGTCGATGCGCAGCAGGAAGCTGCCGCCCCCGGCCCGCGCTTTGTCGTGGTTCAGCAGCGCCGAGTAGGCGTGGCCGAGGTGCAGCGGGCCGGTCGGCGAGGGCGCGAAGCGGGTCCGCACCTCAGTCTTCGTCGCGCCATGCCCGTTCGAGGCGGCGGGTGCGGCGTTCCTCGCCGGACTGGTAGATCAGCACCCATGCCAGCAGGATGAACATCGGGTGGGTGAGGCCTCCGGTGAAGAAGATCGCCGGCACCCAGATGATGAAGACGAAGATCGACAGGAAGATGCGGCCGGTGAACAGGATCGACAGCGGCGGCAGGAACAGGGCGAGGACGTAATTCATGCGGGCACCTCCTGGGATGCGACCCATGCCGACCAGTCCTGCTTGGCGCGGTCGGTGTAGGCCTTGTAGCGGTCCTTGCGGCCGCGGCGGCCGCCCTTGAGCCCGTCCACCGGGCGGAACAGGCCGAAGTTGACGTTCATCGGCTGGAAGGTCCTGGCCTCGGCACCACCGGTGATGTGGTGGATCAGCGCGCCGTGGGCGGTGTCCTGCGGGATCGGCGGCAGGGTGCGGCCGAGGATCTCTGCGGCGGCCATTCGACCCGCGGCGAGGCCCATGGCGCAGGATTCCACGTAGCCCTCGACCCCGGTGATCTGGCCAGCGAAACGGATGTGCGGCTTCGAGCGCAGGCGCATCTGGTTATCGAGCAGCGTCGGAGAGTTGAGGAAGGTGTTGCGGTGGATGCCGCCCAGCCGCGCGAAGGAGGCGTTCTGCAGCCCCGGGATCATCCGGAACACCTCGGTCTGCGCGCCGTATTTCATCTTCGTCTGGAAGCCCACGATGTTGTAGAGCGTCCCCAGCGCGTTGTCGCGGCGAAGCTGCACCACCGCATAGGCCTTTTCCTCGGGCTTGTGGCTGTTGGTGAGGCCGATGGGTTTCATCGGGCCGTGGCGCAGGGTCTCGCGGCCGCGCTCGGCCATGACCTCGATCGGCAGGCAGCCGTCGAAGTAGCCCGCGGTCTCGCCCTCGTGGAACTCGGCCTTGTCGGCGGCGAGCAGCGCGTCGATGAAGGCCTCGTACTCGGGCCTGGTCATCGGACAGTTGATGTAGGCCTTGCGCTCTTCCTCGGTCTCGCCCTTGTCGTAGCGCGACTGCAGCCATGCCACGTCCATGTCGATGCTCTCGGCATAGACGATGGGGGCGATGGCGTCGAAGAAGGCCAGCGCCTCGGCCCCAGTCTCGGCGGCGATGGCGCGCCCCAGAGCGTCCGAGGTCAACGGGCCCGTGGCGATGATCCAGTGGCCGTCCTCGGGAAGCGCGGTGATCTCCTCGCCGGAAATGCTGACGTTGGGGTGGGCGCGCAGCGCGTCGGTGACCGACTGCGAGAACGGGTCGCGGTCCACCGCCAGAGCGCCGCCCGCGGGCAGACGGTGGGCCGCGGCCTCGCGCATCACCAGCCCTCCGGCGTGGCGCATCTCCCAGTGCAGGAGGCCCACGGCGTTCTGCTCGTGGTCATCCGAGCGGAACGAGTTCGAGCACACCATCTCGGCGAGGTTGCCGGTGCGGTGGGCGAAGGTCTCGACCTTGGGGCGCATCTCGTGGATCACCACGGGGACGCCCGCCTCTGCGGCCTGCCAGGCGGCTTCCGATCCGGCCATGCCGCCGCCGACGATATGCAATGTCTCTGTCATGGAGTGGCAGATAGGGGATCGGAGGGGCGGTGTTAAGAGGCTGCGTGGCCGGATGTGCCGCGGCGGCGCTTCCTTTTGGTGCGGGGCGACGGGGGTCCGGGCTCGGATAGGTGGGGCGCCTCAGTCGAGGCGCCCGCCTTCGGGCAGGGCCTTGAGGTAGGCGGCGACGGCGGCGCGGTCCTCGTCGGGGAGGGCGGCGAAGTTCTCGACCACCTCGACCATGTGGCCGCCGACGCTGTCATAGTCCGGGGTGAAACCGGACGAGAGGTAATAGGCGATCTCATCGGCGCCCCAGCTCAGCTTGTCCGGCGTCAGGCCGGGGATCGTGCCGCGGCCGTTGGGATTGGGTGCGCCGGTGAGCCAGGCCGAGCGGTCGAGCCCGCCGAGCGCGTCGCGCGGGGTGTGGCATTCG
>NZ_JAATOS010000570.1:0-2404 GCF_011806505.1 Salipiger sp. HF18
CATATACCCGGGATTATGACGCGAAAGGCGGCCCCGAAGGGCCGCCGATGCGGGATCTCGCGTGGGTCGGGCGGTCGTTCGCACGCCGGCCCGCGGCCGGTCTCAGGCCTGTGCGGTGCGTCGTGCGGGCAACAGCGCCTCGTCCGCCACCAGCCACATGCTCGAGCCCACCACCAGCGTGACGCCCAGCAGGGTGGCCGCGCCCGGCAGTTCGCCGAAGCCGAACCAGCCAATGGCCACCATCCAGACGAACTGCAGGTTCATCAGCGGCGTCGCCACATAGGCGGGCAGCAGCCGGAGCGCCTCGACCGACAGCCAGCGGGCCGCGAAGAGGAAGAGCGCGTAGGCCGCGACCCAGCCGAGATCCGCGAGCGGCATTGGCTGCCAGACGAAGGGCAGCGCCACGCCCATGCAGATCATCACCGCGAGGTTCGGCCAGAAGACCTGTGCCAAGGGCACCCTCTCGACCCGCGCAATGTAGCGCGCGGCGACCATCGAGCCGGTCCCGGTCAGCGCCGCGAAGAGTGCCCAGAGGTGACCGATGTCGAAGGTCATGCGCCCCGCCGGCATCAGGCAAAGCAGCCCGACCACGCCGACCGTCAGCGCAGCCCAGACCGCCGGCACCAGCGCGATGAACAGGAACACATCCGCGAAGGGCAGCAGGCGGAACGCCTGGAAGAAGCCGATGGCGGCGAGCACGGTCAGCACCGAGCGCAGCGCCATGGCCCCGCGGCTGCGCACCCGCAGCCCCTCGCCGCTCTTGCGGGCGGCGCCGAGCGACAGCAGGATGACCAGCCCCGAAGACAGGGCGAAGAGCTGCGGCGCTGCATAGGAGCCGGCGACCAGCTTGGTGATGCCGTCCGCGGCGGCGATGGCGCCGGTGTAGAGCGCGACGAGCCCTGCCCCGACGAGCGCGGTTCTGGAAACGGTCATTGTGCACCTGCCCGGGCAAAGCCCTCGAAGAAAGCGTCGAAGTGGGTCGACTGCCCGGACAGCGTGTCGACGATGTCGAGCGTTCCCGGCGACAGCCGCGCGCCCACCTGGGCCCGGGTCGCGGACCAGTCGGCGCGGCGCGCTTCGCCCTGCTCGAAGAGGGCCTCGGAGAGCTCGCGCAGCGGCGCGCCCGCCCGGGCCGAGCGGCTGAAGCCCATGCGCTCGGGGCTGAACGGCTTGCGGAAGGCATGTCCGCCGCGCACCGACTCGTGCCAGTTGCAGACGAGGAAGTCGTGGTAGTCGTCGGCGATCGACACCGCGTCGCCGCTCTCGACCGAGAACAGGTGCGTCTCGCGCTCGAGCCACGCGGTCCAGAGCGCCGGCGGCGTCTCGCCGGCGTAATGCAGCGCGATGCAGACCTCGGCGAGAATGTCCGAGTTCTGTTCGATGAACGCGAGGTTGCCGGCGAAATGCAGGCTGGTGATCGCCTGTTCGCCCAGCAGCGGATCCACCCGGCCGTATTCGCTGAGGTAGAAGACGATATGGGTCAGCTCGTAGGCGGCCTTGCGGTTGGGCAGCGCGAAGGTGCCCGAACGGTTGCAGAAGGCCCGCAGCCGGTCCTTGAGCCCGTCCTCGACCGTCTCGCCATGGCCGCGGCGGGCCAGCAGGCGCAGAGCCTCCATCCGCTGCAGGTCCGACAGCTCGGCGGCGGCGTAGCCCTGGCGGGCGATGGTGCCCGCGATCCGGTACCCGGTCTCGCCCGGCATCCCGAGATCCTCGAGATCCAGCGCCATCGAGAGCAGGAAACGGTAGTATTGCGGGAAGAACGCGAGCCGCTTCTCGACCGACTGGTAGAACGGCTCGAGCGCCGCGAGCCCCGCCTCGGAGACCGCCGCGCCGGTGCATTCGAGGATGTTCAGGAGCTCGGCGTTTTCCTTGAGCCAGAACACGTCGTCTTCGCGCCGTCGGTGTTGCGCAAAGCTGGTGATCAGCGCCGCGGCGCCGGACTCGGGCGCGTCGATACGCACCGCTGGGCGAAAGGTGATGACGTTGTTCATGGCATTCATAGTGTTACCTCGTTTCCCTGCTGCGCGCGGGCGTCGCATGTCCCCTGGACGCCCGCTGCGAGTGTTCCGGCGATCAGGCTGCCGAGGTGAAAAGCCCGGTGACGTTGCCCGACGCGATGCGGGTGTCCGAGGGGGCTGCTGCCGAAGTGAAGAGACCGGTGGCCTCACCTGCCTCGATCTGGGTGCCTGCCGGAGTGGCGGCCGAGGTGAACATCTCGGTGGCGTCGCCCGAAAGGGTCTCGGTGCCCATCGGAGCCGCGGCCGAGGTGAACATGCCGGTGGCGTCGCCTGCGGCGATCCGGGTGCCCGCCGGGGTGGCGGCCGAGGTGAACATCTCGGTGGCGTCGCCGGTCAGCGCGAGCGAGCCGGTGGGCGATGCGGCCGAGGTGAAGAGACCGGTGGCT
>NZ_JAATOS010000571.1:0-2380 GCF_011806505.1 Salipiger sp. HF18
ATCCTGGCGGTCAGCGGCTGCCCTGCGACGACGATCTGCCCCTCGGCGGGCGCCAACAGGCCGGCCAGCAGGTCGAGCATGGTGGACTTGCCCGCGCCGCTGGGACCCGACAGCGCCACGCTTTCGCCCGGCCCGACCTCGATATCCGGCAGCGCCAGCTGCTGCGCCCCGCGCGGCACCGTGACGCCCCGCAGCGCCACCGAGGCGGGCCCCGCCAGCGCTGCGGCCTGCGCGCCCTGCCCCAGCACCGGCGCGGTGTCGTCACCGCCCAGCGCGTCAAGCTCGTCGGCCACGGCCTCGGCTGCCGCCTTGTCGTGCCACGCGGCGGCAAGATCGCGCAGCGGCTGGAAGAACTCGGGCGCCAGCAGCAGCAGGAAGATGCCCTCGCTCAGCGTCAGCCCGCCCCAGCTGCCCCAGGTTACCTCGCCGAGCAGCGAGAAGCCCACGAAGACTGCCACCATGGCGACGCCGATTGCGGCGAAAAGCTCGAGCGTGGTCGAGGAGAGGAAGGCGATGCGCAGCACCGCCATGGTGCGGGCGCGCAGCCCCTCGGCGCGGGCCTCGAACGCCGCGCGCGAGGCATCGCCCGCGTTCAGCAGCAGGATGTCGGGAAGCGCCGCGATGCGGTCGATGAGCAGCGTGTTCATGTCGCCGATCTCGACCATCTGGCGGCTGCTCGCTTCCTTGGCGGCCATGCCCACCAGCGCCATGAACACCGGGATCAGCGGGCCCGCGACAAGGAAGACGAGCCCCACCGCCCACGAGACGTAGAAAGCCAGCGCGAGGATCAAGAGCGGCACCAGCCGCGTGCGCGCCATGGCGGGACGGTAGCGGGTGATCCAGGGGCCCAGCACCGCGAGCTTCTCGGTCAGCATCGCCGCGAGCGCCGCCGAAGAGGCGCCCGCGCCGGGGCGCAGCGCCTCGCGCGTCAGAAGCTGCTGGCGCAGGTCGTGGATGACCCCGTCGGCCGCACGGAAGGCGAGCCGCGCCGCCACCCGGTCGAGTCCCGCCCGCGCGATGCCCACCGCCGCAAAGCCCGCCGCGACCCCGAGGCTGGCCGAGCCCGGCGCGCCTGAGACCCAGCCGCCGATGCCCCAGGCGATCAGCAGCGCTTGCAGCGGCCAGGCCGCCGCTGCTAGGGCAGAAAGCAGCGCGGCACGGCGCAGGGTGGCCTGGGCCTTTGCAGGAAGCAGCCGGTCGGGGGACGCGCGTCTGGCCATGAGGACCTCTTGCAAGCAATTGGTTCGCCTGCCCCTTTAGCCACGGTGGAGGGCCCATGGCAAATCCCGGGACCGCGGCACTCCGCCACCCCTGCCACGGCGCACCCGCGCAAACGCCCCTCGGCGACGGCGGAAAAGCGGTTTCCCCCGCGCAGCGCCCGGTCTACTGTCCGACCGTTACCGCATCCCTCGCGAGGACCCCATGACCGACTATGCCGGACGCCTGCGGCTTGGCGTCAACATCGACCACGTCGCCACCGTGCGCAACGCCCGTGGCAGCGCCTATCCCGACCCGCTGCGCGCCGCGCAGATTGCCCAAGAGGCCGGTGCCGACGGCATCACCGCGCATCTTCGTGAGGACCGCCGGCACATCTCGGACGCGGATATCGCCGGGCTCATAGAGAGCCTGACCCTGCCGCTGAACCTCGAGATGGCCGCCACCGACGAGATGCAGGCCATCGCCCTGCGCCACAAGCCGCACGCGGTCTGCATCGTGCCCGAGAAGCGCGAGGAAGTGACCACCGAGGGCGGGCTCGAGGTGGCGATGAACGAGAACCGCCTCGCCCATTTCATCGACCCGTTGCGCGAGGCCGGCTGCCGCGTGTCGCTGTTCATCGGTGCCGACAAGGCGCAGGTGGCGGCCTCGGCACGCATCGGCGCTCAGGTGGTCGAGCTGCACACCGGCCACTACTGCGACCTCCACGCCGAGGGCCGCTTCGACGAGCGCGACGCCGAGCTCGCGCGGCTGCGCGACATGACCGCTTATGCCCATTCGCTGGGGCTCGAGGTCCACGCCGGCCACGGGCTGACCTACGACACGGTGAAGCCGGTCGCGGCCTTTGACGAGGTGATCGAGCTCAACATCGGGCACTTCCTGATCGGCGAGGCGATCTTCCGCGGCCTCGGCCCCGCCATCGCCGAGATGCGCCGGCTGATGGACGAGGCGCGGGCGTGACCGCGCCCGCCCACTACTGCCTCGAGCCCTCGCGCGGGAGCGCACGGTGATCCTCGGAATCGGCACCGATCTCGCCAACATCGACCGCATCGCGGGCACACTCGAGCGCTTCGGCGACCGGTTCCGCAACCGCGTCTTCACCGAGACCGAGCAGCGCAAGGCCGAGCGCCGCGCAGACGTCGCGGGCACCTACGCCAAGCGGTGG
>NZ_JAATOS010000057.1:0-16416 GCF_011806505.1 Salipiger sp. HF18
ACCGAGATCGCGCCCGGCATCCGCGTCATCGACACGCCGGGCCACACCCCCGGCCACCAGAGCCTCGTGATCGAGTCGGGCGGCGAGCAACTGCTGGTGACCGGCGACGCCATGAGCCACGCCTACATGAGCTTCGCCCGGCCCGACTGGTACAACGGCTTCGACATGGACGGCGACCAGACCGTCACCACCCGCCGCCGCCTGCTCGACATGGCCGTGACCGACCGCATGGCCGTGCTCGGCTACCACTTCCCATTCCCGGGCGTGGGCCACGTGATGAAGGACGGCGACGCCTACCGCTTCGTGCCGGCCCTCTGGAAATGGGACTGACCCACCCGGATGCGACGGCACCTCCCCAGGCCACCACAACATGCCCAAAGCGCACGCCCCAACGAACGTCCTCATGCCATCGCGAAAGCGCACCCATACACCGAAGGCGAGCCCACATCCCGAAGACGCAACCCGCCCCTTCATCTTGCCAGCTAAACACCGGGGGTGAGGCGCATCGCGCCGAGGGGGCAGCGCCCCCTCCTCCGCGTCACACGGTCACCACCCGACCGCCCCCCCCGACGTCGCCCCGCGCGGACACGTCGCACGACAGAAGCACGGCAAGGACCGGTCGAACCGGCCCCTGTCTCACCACGAGGAAGACATCAGCTCCAGGTGGGGTGGAACTTGTCGCCGGGCGAGAGGGTGAAGATCTCGACCCCGTCGGCGGTGACGCCGACCGAGTGCTCGAACTGGGCCGAGAGCGACTTGTCGCGGGTGATCGCGGTCCACTCGTCCTTGAGCACGCGGGTCTCGGGGCGGCCGAGGTTCACCATCGGCTCGATGGTGAAGAACATGCCTTCCTCGAGCACCGGTCCGCTGCCGGGACGGCCGTAGTGCAGCACGTTGGGCGCGGCGTGGAACACCCGGCCGAGGCCGTGGCCGCAGAAATCGCGGACCACCGACATGCGCTGGCCCTCGACGTAGCTCTGGATGGCATGGCCGATGTCGCCGAAGGTGTTTCCGGGCTTCACCGTCTCGATGCCGATCATCAGCGAGTCGTGCGTGACCTGCATCAGCCGCTGCGCGTAGGGCTTGGGCTCGCCCGCCACGTACATGCGGCTGGTGTCGCCGTACCAGCCGTCCACGATCACCGTCACGTCGATGTTCAGGATGTCGCCGTCGAGCAGGCTGTCGTCGTTGCGGGCGTGGCTGTCGTTCTTCCACTTCGGGATCTTGCTGCCCGGGATGCCGTGGCAGACCACGTGGTTCACCGAGATGCAGCTGGCGTGCTGGTAGCCCTTGTAGCCGATGGTGGCCGACACCGACCCGGACTCCTCGACGAGGCCGCGGATGATCTCTTCGAGCTTGCCGGTCGTCTGCCCTGCAAAGACATGCGGCGCCACGTCGTCGAGAATCCTCGCGGCAACGGCGCCGGCCTTATGCATGCCGGCAAAATCTTCTGAATCGTGGATGCGGATGCCGTCCCGGGTGAGGCGGCCGCCGGTGTCGTGTCTCAAGGCTGCGCGCTCCGTCGTGCGATACTCGCCGTTACTTAATCCCTATCGCCGGCCATTGCCAGAGGCGATGCCCGCCACACATAACCCGGGACGTCCCCCGGGGCACATGGAACACGCAGCGCCGCACCGGCGGAGGCTGCTTCTGCGAAGACGAGGACCGATGGAACCGATCGACGACATCCTGAACACCAAAATCTACAACGGCACGGCGCTGTCTGACGTGCTGACACTCGACTTCCTGGCCTCCGTGCTCGGAAACGTGGTCACCGGCGTGCTGATCCTCGTCGTGGGCCTCCTGATCGCGAGCTGGCTGAAGCGGCGGATCACCGGCATCTCGGCGCGGTCATCGCGGCTCGACGACACGCTTTTCGCCTTCCTCGGCCAGATCGCCCGCTATATCGTGCTGATCTTCACCGCCCTGATCCTGCTGAACAATCTCGGTGTCCAGACGACCTCGATCATCGCGGCCCTCGGTGCCGCCGGCCTTGCCATAGGCCTCGCCCTGCAGGGCACGCTGTCGAACGTCGCGGCCGGCGTGATGATCATCGTGTTCCGGCCGATCAAGCTTGGCGATTTCGTCACCGTCGCGGGACAATCCGGCACCGTGAAGGACATCACGCTCAACACCATCGAGCTTGCCAGCATCGGCAACACCCAGGTGATCATCCCGAACTCCGAGGTCTGGGGCAACGTCATCGAGAACTACTCGGTCTACAAGACGCGCCGGGCGGAATGGACCTTCGGCGTGGGCTACGGCGCCAACCTGAAGACCGCCGAAGAGGTGATCCTGAGCACGATCATGGCCGATCCTCGGTCGAAATCCGAGCCCGCGCCCTTCATTCAGGTCAACAACCTCAACGACAGCTCGGTCGATTTCCTCGTGCGGGTCTGGGTCGAGAGCGCGGATTATTTCCAGTACCAGGCCGACATGAAGCGGAAGGTCAAGGAAGCGCTCGACTCGAGCGGTGTGCCGATCCCCTTCCCCACCCGCACGCTGCACATCGAATCCGACGACGACAGCAGCGCCGGCAAGATGGCGGCGGAGTGATCGCGGGCTGACGTGGGACGAGATGGGGGCGCTGCCCCCGTCTCCTGCGGAGACTCCCCCGGAGTTTATCCGGCAAGATGAAGGGACGGGCCGCGCGCAGGCGGCTCAGGGCGCGCGGAATGGGAGCGGCTGGCCGAGCATGATGGCCTCGGGGCTGATCAGGCAATCGAAGGCCATCACCTCGACCCCCTCGGCGGTCGCGGCGGCGAAGGCCGCAGCGTAGCCCGGGTCGAGATCGGCCGCCAGCGTCACCTCGTGGCAATCGGTGCGCTGCACGAGGTAGAGCATCACCGCGCGGTGACCGGCGCGCACCATCGCCGCCAGCTCGGCCAGGTGCTTGGCGCCGCGGGCGGTCACGCTGTCGGGAAACTCGGCGATGCCGTCGCGGCGCGAGAGCGTCACCGATTTCACCTCGACATAGGCGTCGGGCCGGTCGGCGCCGGTGAGCAGGAAGTCGATGCGGCTGTTCTCGCCGTATTTCACCTCGGGCCGGACGTGCTCGTAGCCCTCGAGCCCCGGCACCTCGCCCGCGCCGAGCGCGGCGCGCAGCATGCGGTTGGGCACGCCGGTGTCGACGCCGGTGAAGGCGCCGCTCTCGTGCTCGACCAGCCGCCACGCGTATTTCAGCTTGCGCTTCGGGTCGTCGTTGGGCTCGAGCCAGATCTTCAGCCCCTCGTCTTTCAGCCCCAGCATGCTGCCGGGGTTGGCCACGTGGGCGGTGATCTCCTGGCCGCAGCCAAGCCGCGCATCGGCGAGGAAACGCTTGTAGCGGCGAAGCAGCACGGCCGGGATCAGGGGGGTTTGAAAGCGCATGTCCGGGCCCTATACCAATGCGGTAGCCGGGCCAAGGAGGGTTGAGACATGGCGAATCCCACCGCATCGATGATCGTGATCGGGGACGAGATCCTCTCGGGCCGCACCCGCGATTCGAACATGCATCACCTCGCCAAGGAGCTGACCAAGGTCGGCATCGACCTGCGCGAGGTCCGCATGGTGTCGGACGACCGAGAGGCCATCGTGAGCGCGGTCACCGCGCTTGCCGCCGAGACCACCCATGTCTTCACCTCGGGCGGCATCGGGCCGACCCATGACGACATCACCGCCGATTGCGTGGCCGCGGCCTTCGGCGCCCACATCGACATCCGGGAAGACGCCTACGCCTTGCTCGCCGCGCATTACGAGCGGCAGGGGGCCGAGTTCAACACCGCCCGGCAGCGCATGGCACGCATTCCCGACGGCGCGGTTCTGATCGAGAACCCGGTCTCGATCGCGCCGGGCTTCGCGCTCGAGAACGTCTACGTCATGGCGGGCGGGCCCCCGGGGGTCGAGGCCATGGTGGCGAGCGTCCTGCCGACGCTCACCGGCGGCGCGCCGCTGCTGTCGCAGAACCTGCGCATCGAACGCGGCGAGGGAGAGATCGCCGGGCCGCTGGCGGCGCTGGCCACCGAGTACAACGACCTGTCGATCGGCTCCTACCCGTTCCAGAAGAACGGCATCTACGGCGCCAACATCGTGATCCGCGGGCAGGACGGCGCCCGGGTCGATGCCGCCATGAGCAAGCTCGCAGAGATGTTCCCCGCATGATGCCGGACCTGCCGGCGCTCTATGCCGCCATCGACGGAACCTGGCCCGCCGCGCGCCGGATCGAGATCCCGCGCTGGACGCTGCGCGACGGCGACGGCGGTGGCAAGCGGGTGTCCTGCGCCACCTCGCGCCCGGGCTGGAGCGTCGCCGAGATCGCCGCGGCCGAGGACGGCATGCGCGGCCTCGGACAGAATCCGCTCTTCATGATCCGCGTGGGTGAGGAGGCGCTCGACGTGGCGCTTGCCGCGCGGGGCTATGCGCTCATCGACCCGGTGAACCTGTGGCTTGCGCCGGTGGGGCAGCTCACCGGGCTCGAGATGCCGCGGGTGATGACCTTCGATGTCTGGGAGCCACTCGCCATCATGCGCGAGATCTGGGCCGGGGCCGGCATCGGCGCGGCGCGGCTTCGGGTGATGGACCGCGCACAGGGGCCCAAGACCGCCGTGCTTGGCCGGCTCAGCGACAAGGCGGCGGGCTGCGGCTTCTGTGCCATCCATGAGGGCATTGCCATGGTGCACGCACTCGAGATCCGCCCCGAGCATCGCGGACAGGGTCTTGGCAAGTGGATGATGCGCCGGGCCGCGCTCTGGGCCGAGGCGCAGGGGGCGGCGTGGATGGCGGTGCTCTGCCTGCAGGACAACGCACCGGCGAACGGTCTCTATGCTTCCCTCGGCTTCGACCTCGTGGGACAGTACCACTATCGCAACAACGTCGAGGCCCCGGAATGACCAAGGATCTGCCCACCGCGCTAAACCTGCCCATGGTGGAGCCGCTGCCGCCCGAAACGCAGAAATACTTCGACGTCTGCGACGAGAAGCTGGGGATGGTGCCGAACGTGCTCAAGGCGCATGCCTTCGACATCACCAAGCTGAACGTCTTTACCGCCATGTACAACGAGCTGATGCTGGCGGACTCGGGGCTGAGCAAGCTCGAGCGCGAGATGATCGCGGTGGTGGTCTCGTCGGTGAACAAGTGCTTCTACTGCCTCACCGCCCATGGCGCCGCCGTGCGCGCGCTGTCGGGCGATCCGGCGCTTGGCGAGATGCTGGTGATGAACTGGCGCGTCGCCGACCTGCCCTATCGCCAGCGCGCGATGCTGAGCTTTGCCGAGAAGATGACGAAGAACAGTGCCGAGATCGCGGAATACGACCGCGAGGCGCTGCGCGACGCGGGCTTTACCGAGCGCGACATCTGGGACATCGCCAACGTGGCGGGGTTCTTCAACATGACCAACAGGGTGGCCTCGGCCACCGACATGCGGCCGAATGAAGAGTATCACGCTCAGGCTCGCTGAGGCGGCCCTGCTGGGCTGCCTTGCCGCGCCGTGCTGGGCGATCGACCTCGCGCCGGCGCCCGGCGGGCGCCTGATGGCCGAGCGCGTCACCGATCCCGGCAGCTATGCCGTGCCCAGCGGGCCGTGGAGCGAAGAGACCGGCGTTCCCGCGATCCGGGCAGAGGGCCGCGTCCTGCGGCAGTCGTGGCGCGTGGACAGCCCCGACCTTACGACGTTGCAGATCCTCGAGCCGCTGCGCGACAAGATCGAGGCGTCGGGCTACGAGATCCTGTTCGAATGCAGCTCGGCCCGCTGCGGCGGCTTCGACTTCCGCTTCGGCACCGAGGTGATCCCGGCGCCCGAGATGTATGTCGACCTCACCGCCTTCCGCTTCCTGTCCGCGCGCGGGCCCGGGGACAGCTACGTCACGCTTCTGGTCAGCCGCTCGAACGCGGCGGGCTACGTGCAGGTGATCCAGACCAGCCCCTCGACCGCCGCCGAGGGCGCGCCCTACGGCGAGACGCCCTCCGAGACCCCGCCGCCGCAGCAGACGCCGGAGGCCATTCCCGGGGGCGAGATCGCGGCGCGATTGGAACGTGAGGGCCACGTGATCCTGCGGGATCTGTCCTTCGAGACCGGCTCGGCCTCGCTTGGCGAGACCACGGTGAGCTCGCTCGAGGAACTGGCGGCCTTCCTCACCGCCGATCCGTCGCGCCGGGTCCTGCTGGTCGGGCATACCGACGCGGTGGGCTCGCTCGCCGCCAACACCGAGCTGTCGCGAAAGCGCGCCGCCGCCGCCGAGAGCTACCTCCGCGCGGGGGGCACCCGGGCGGGACAGCTGGGCGCACGGGGTGCGGGCTACCTGTCCCGGGTTGCGAGCACCCTCCCCCCGGAAGGCCGGGAGGAGAACCGCCGCATCGAGGCGATCCTGCTGCCTTCCGAGTAAGCCGGCGCAAGCTATCGGAACCACCTGATGAGGGGGCGGCCAGCCGCGAAGCAGGCACACCCCCAGGACGCGCACCCCGGCCTCGGCCTGGGGCGGTGCCCGTCACGCGCTCAGCGCTGCCGTGAAAGCGCCGAACACATGAATTCCTCGAACAGGATCGCGTTGCGCAGGTCGCGGTTCTCCGCCGGGCGGCAGAGCTTCATGGCGCGCACGGCCCCGGTGACATCCGGCAGCACCCGCTGCAGCTTGCGGCGGCGCAGGTCGCGGTCGACCATGTAGTCGGGCAGCAGTGCGATGCCGGCACCGGCGCGACAGGCGGCCAGAACCGAGCGCCGGTCGGCAAAATGCAGAAGCTTGTCAGAGGTCACGCTGTAGGTGCCGCCGTGCTGTTCGATCAGCGGCCAGACCGCGCCGTCGCGGTCGCGCGCCTTGAGCAGCCGGTGCGCGCTGAGCGCCCCGGCGCTGTCCGGGGTGCCCGCGGCCTCCAGATACTGGCTCGACGCCACCAGCACGTCGGTGCTGCGCCCGATCGGGCGGCCCTCGGCGCGGGCGGTCTCGAGCGGGTCCTCGATCACCGCGAGTCCCCAGTCGGTGCGCGACAGCGCCGGGTCCTCGGGCAGGAAGGCGACGGAGGTCACCGGCGCGGACTCGAGGAAAGCGGGGAGATAGCGCAGCAGGACATGTTCCGCGACCTCGGGCGAGGCCGCGACCTTGAGCACTTCGACGCCGCGGGCGTTGGCGTTCACGGCCCGGGCGATGCGGTCGGCGCGGTCGGTCTCTTCGAGGATCTGCAGCGCATGGCGGTAGTAGACGGTGCCCTCCTCGGTCGGGCTGACCTGACGCGTGGTGCGCTGCAGCAGCGACACGCCGAGACGGCGCTCGAGCGCGGCGACCTGCTTGGAAACCGACGCACGTGAAATGCCCAGAGTCTCGGCCGCACTGGTGAAGCCACGCTGCTCCATCACGCGCGTGAACGCCAACATCTCGCTGAATCGGTCCATTTCGGGTGTCTCCGGTCGGTCTCTCGTCTCGAACGCCACTCATATAATCATCCGCTCGCATATATCAACATTGTTAAAAACTTTGTTGCTAACCTTGTTCATGTTAACATTAAAAACATTGGCGATTGATTTTGTTGTTCGCAGACATAGAGTTACTCCATGACACCGAAACCGAGCTTCCCGCGACGCGACCGCAGATCCCTGAAAGAAAAACGCAGTGCCGCGACGCGGGAACGGCTGCTCGAGGCCGCGCGCCGATTGTTCGCCCAATACGGCTACGACGACGTGTCGGTGACCGAGATCGCCAAAGAGGCCGGCGTCACCCACGCCATGATCAACGCCTATTTCCACTCCAAGGCGGGGCTGCTCTACGAGCTCATCTCCGAGACCTACGAACAGCACATTGCGCGCATGGAGGCCGCGGTTGACCTTCCCGGCACCACGGCCGAGCGGATGCGGCACCTGATCAACATCGTGGCAGAGAGCGACCTCGCGGATCCGAAGATACTGGCGATCATCCGCAGCTACTCGTGGCAATGGCCGGAAGAGACCGAGGCCGCCAACAAGGATCAGCTCGGGCGGGCGCTGGCGCCGATCGAACAGGTGCTGCGTGACGATCCGGGGTTGCAGGGCATCGACGACGCCCAAATGGCCGACGTTCTGGATTCCATCTTCGCGATCTACACGATGGGGCTGCGCCCGGCGCTCTACGCCGGGGCCAGCGCCGACGAGTGCGTCGACGCGATCCTGAGGCGCATCATGGTGTTGCTCGACGGCGCGCAGCTGTCGCTGGCGCGCGAGGTCTCACCTCAGGCGGCATATCCCGGACGGAACGGCACAGCTCAGGCCTCGTGACCGCGGCGAGGCGCCCGGTTCAGCTGCGCAGCGCGTCGAGATAGAGCCGCACCGCGTCCTGCACGTGGCGGAACCGATCGCCGCCCAGATGCTTGCCGCCGTACCAGCGCGTCACCACCACGAGATGGTCGCGCAGCTCCTCGCGCTCGAGCATCCGCAGGATCACCATGCCCGCGCCGCTTTCGCCGTCATCGTTCTTGATCGGCCCGGCCTCGGTGAGCAGCCCCCACGTGTTGT
This sequence comes from Salipiger sp. HF18, assembly GCF_011806505.1. Classification (NCBI taxonomy): domain Bacteria; kingdom Pseudomonadati; phylum Pseudomonadota; class Alphaproteobacteria; order Rhodobacterales; family Roseobacteraceae; genus Salipiger; species Salipiger sp. HF18. The sequence continues at coordinate 8,453 of NZ_JAATOS010000057.1, forward strand.
GGGTCGCCTTGGCGAATTTCTTCTTCCGGCAAAGCTCGCGGATCAGTGCCTTGGCCTCGTCCTCCGAAGCACAGGGCGCGCCCGAGACGGCGTATTTCGAGCCGCGGTCCGAGATGATGTTGTCGAGCGTGAGCATTGCGCCGGTGTAGCGGGGTCGCGCCGGTCAGGCAATGCAATGCCGGGCGGTCAATCCTCGTAGGCGCTGTGCGAGGGGGTGCCGTCGAAGCGGGTGTAGCTGCGGCTCTCGACCTCGCCTGAGTCGCCACGGTTGTGGCGCAGGATGCGGTCGTGGTCGGGGTAGGTCACCGTGTCCGAGGCGGCGCGGGTGCCGATCACGAGATACCGGATCGGCGCGTCCGAGCAGTTGACGAGGCAATGCCCGACCGGGGTGCCGGCCTTGAAGGTCGCCGCCTCGCCGGGGCCGAGCGGGTAGCTGTCGTCGCCCTCGAGCACGGTGGCCGCGCCCTCGAGCATGTAGACCATCTCGTCCTCGTTGGCATGCCAGTGCTTGAGCGCCGAGGACGAGCCCGGCGGCAGCGTCTCGACGAAGGCGCCGAACTGGGTCAGCCCGCCGCTGTCGCTGAACAGGATCTCGTCGGCCGGGCCGCAGGGCCCGCCCTCTTCATGGCCCGTGAGCGCTGTCTCGGGGGTGAATTTCGGCATCTCCGCCTCCGGTAGGGATGGCGGCAGGATGCGAGGCTCACCCCAGCTTGTCGAGCCTTTCCTCGATGGCGCGCAGCCGGGTGATGACCTCGTCGCGGTAGTCCGTGGTGGCCGCGTTCGATTCCTCGGCGTGGGCCTCCTGCATCGAGTTCACGATGAGACCGACCACGAGGTTCACCACGGCGAAGGTGGTGATCAGGATGAAGGGCACGAAGAACAGCCACGCCTCGGGGTGGACCTCCATCACCGGGCGGACGATGCCCATCGACCAGCTTTCCAGCGTCATGATCTGGAACAGCGTGTAGGTCGAGGTGCCGAGCGTGCCGAACCATTCCGGGAAGCTGTTGCCGAAGAGCTTCGTGGCGATCACCGAGGCGATGTAGAAGATGATGCCCATCAGCAGGAACACCGAGGCCATGCCCGGCAGCGCCGCGAGGAAGCCCTCGACCACCCGGCGCAGCGTCGGCGCCACCGAAACCACGCGCAGCAGCCGCAGGACCCGCAGCGCCCGCAGCACCGCGAGCCCGCCCCCCTCCGGCACCAGCGCAATGGCAACCACGAGGAAGTCGAAGACGTTCCAGCCCGAGCGGAAGAAGCGCAGCCCGTGCGCGTAGAGCTTGGCGACAAGCTCGGCCACGAAGATCGCGAGGCAGATCGCGTCGAGCGCGATGATCAACCCGCCGGCCGTGGCCATCGCCTTGTCCGAGGTCTCGAGCCCGAGGATCACCGCGTTGAAGAGAATCACCCCCATGATCGTGTAACGCGTTGCGGCGTGGTCGAGAAAATTGGAAATCTGCTGGCGCATCGGGGGTCTGGTCCTTTGGGGTCCACGGGCACATAGGGGCGGCCTGCGCCACATTCCAGTGCCCGCGCGACGTCAGGGTGACGCCATGCGCCCCACCCGGCGGCAACCCGCGCCGGCCCCCCCGCCGCGGCCCGAAAAAGAAGCGCCCCGGGAACGGGCCCGGGGCGTGAACGCCGTCCTGCGCCGGACAGGACATGAGCAGGCGGTCACCAGTCCTGCGGGCCCTTGTCGGCAAAGGCGTGGACGAGAAAATCGATGAAGGCCCGGACCTTGGGCTGGGTGAAGCGGCCCGGCGGGTAGACCGCGTAGATGCCCTGGCTCTCGACCGGAAGATCGGGAATGGCGTCCTCGACCAGCCCCTGCTTCATCGCGTCGGCGTAGAGGTAGGACGGCAGGTAGGCGATGCCGAGCCCCGCGATGCAGGCGTTGAGCAGCGACTGCCCGTCGTTGACCGAGAGCCAGCCGGCGGTGCGCACCTGCCGCTTCTCGCCCGAGGGCGCGGTGACCTTCCAGACGTTGCCGCTCGACTGGTTCGAGTAGTGCAGGAGCTTGTGCTCGTTGAGATCGTCGATCCGCGCCGGGTGGCCGAACTTCTGGAAATAGGCGGGCGAGGCGATCATCCGCTTTGTGGTGTCGGTCAGCTTGCGGGCACGCAGGGTGCTGTCCTCGAGCTCGCCGATGCGCACCGCCATGTCGAAGCCCTCGGAGATCAGCTCCGCGTAGCGGTTGTTGAGCACCATGTTGACGGTGATGTCGGGAAACGCCGCAAGGAACTCCCCGAGCACCGGACTCAGATGATTGACGCCGAAATCCGTCGCGACCGAGATCCGCAGCAGCCCCGAGGGCGCCGACTGCATCGAGGTCACCAGCGCGTCGGCCTCTCCGGCGTCGTTCAGCACCCGGCGGGCGCGATCGTAATAGGCCAGCCCGATCTCGGTAGGCGAGACCCGGCGCGTGGTGCGGTTCAGGAGACGCGCCCCGAGACGGGCCTCGAGCGACGAGACGTGTTTAGACACCGCCGATTTCGAGATCCCCATCTTCTTCGCGGCATCCGTGAAGCCGCCCTGATCCACGACGGTGGCAAAAGCCTCCATTTCGGTCAGACGATCCATCACCGTCTCCTCGTTCATCCTGTTCGTCAGCTGAGAGGTATCGTGCCCGATTGGGGCACAACTTGGACGAGGCGGGGACAATATCTGGATTTCGGCCAGGACTGTTTCGCGCGCGTTGCAGATGCGGTTGCGGATGCGACGGCGAAAAAAGGCCGCGCCTTCAGGGGAAAGGCGCGGCCGTTACTTGTTACTCGAACAGATCAGCTACTCGTGACGTCACCAAACAATGCGGGACCCGGGAGGCCTTGGAACGGCTGTGACACGGAAACCGGCCCCGCGGTCGAAAAGCCGGCCACGGAGGACAAGGATCGTTGTATCGGACATGCCGCACGGGGCACGTCCCCACGCATTCGACAGACCAATGCCTTTGCCCCTGCAATTGTTTCCGAGAAAACGCCCGCGGGCATTCACGGGTTCGTGAACGGCATCAGAGGGTCGCGGCGAGGCGCACGCCCTGGTCGATGGCGCGCTTGGCATCGAGCTCGGCCGCCACGTCGGCGCCGCCGATGACGTGCACCTCCGGGCCCTTCACCACGTCGGCCAGTTCGCGCAGGCTCTCCTGACCCGAGCAGAGCACAACGGTGTCGCAGGCGATGAGTTCGGGCTTTCCGTCGCGGGTGATGTGCAGGCCGTCGTCGTCGATGCGGTCGTAGCTCACCCCCGCCTTCATACTGACGCCCTTCATCATGAGCGCGGCGCGATGGATCCAGCCGGTGGTCTTGCCCAGCCGCTTGCCGGGCTTCTCCGACTTGCGCTGAAGCAGGGTGATCTCGCGCAGCGGCGGCTCGGGCTGCGGGCCCTCGGGCGCCAGACCGGCGCGGGCCTCGGCGGGGTCGGTCACGCCCCATTCGCGCATCCATTCCGGCAGGTCGAGCGTCGGGCTCTCGCCGGTGACGAGGAACTCGGAGACGTCGAAGCCGATGCCCCCGGCCCCCACCACCGCGACGCGCTTGCCGACTTCGGCGCCACCGCGCAGCACGTCGACATAGTTCAGCACCGAGGGGTGATCCTGCCCGGGGATCTGCGGATCGCGCGGCAGCACGCCGGTGGCGACCACGACCGCGTCGAAGCCCGCGAGACTCTCGGCATCGGCGCGGGTGTTCAGCCGCAGCTCGACGCCGGCCTCGCGCAGCATGGCGCCGAACCACTCGACCAGTCCGTCGAACTCTTCCTTGCCGGGAACCTTGCGCGCCATGTTGAGCTGGCCGCCGATCTCGCCCGCCTGCTCGAAGAGCACCACCTCGTGGCCGCGCTGCGCGGCGGTGATGGCGGTCGAGAGCCCCGCCGGGCCCGCACCCACCACCGCCACGCGCTTCGGCGCCTCGGCGGGGGCGATGACGAGATCGGTCTCGAAGCCCGCGCGCGGGTTCACGAGGCACGACGATACCTTGCCCTGGAAGGTGTGGTCGAGGCAGGCCTGGTTGCAGGCGATGCAGGGCGCGATCAGGTCGGCGCGGCCGCGCTCCGCCTTGGCCACGAAGTCCGGATCCGCAAGGAACGGCCGCGCGAGGCTCACCATGTCGGCGCAGCCCTCAGCCAGCACCTGCTCGGCCACCCCGGGCGAGTTGATGCGGTTCGAGGTGATGACCGGGATGCCGACCTTGCCCATCAGCTTCTTCGTCACCCAAGCGAAACCCGCCCGCGGCACCGAGGTCGCGATGGTCGGCACCCGCGCCTCGTGCCAGCCGATGCCGGTGTTGAGGATGCTGGCCCCCGCCGCCTCGATCGCCTGCGCGAGCTGCACCACCTCCTCGTGGGTGGAGCCATTGGGCACGAGGTCGATCATCGAGAGCCGGAAGATCACGATGAAATCCTCGCCCACCGCGGCGCGGACCCGCTTCATGACCTCGACCGGCAGCCGCATCCGGTTCGCGTAGGAGCCGCCCCAGCGGTCCTCGCGCCGGTTGGTGTGGGTGACGAGGAACTGGTTCAGGAAATAGCCCTCGGACCCCATCACCTCGACGCCGTCATAGAAGGCCTCGCGGGCGCGGGCGGCAGAGGTCGCGATGTCGGCGATCTGCTTCTCGATCCCGGCCTCGTCCAGCTCCTTCGGCGGGAAGGGCGAGATCGGCGACTTAATGGCCGACGGCGCGACGCAGTCGGGACCATAGGCGTACCTGCCCGCGTGCAGGATCTGCATGGCGATCTTGCCGCCCGCGCCGTGCACCCGGTCGGTGACCAGCCTGTGATGGGTGATGTCCTCGGTCGTGTAGAGCCCGCCCGCCCCCGGGAACACGCCGCCCTCGGCGTTCGGGGCGATGCCCCCCGTCACGATCAGCCCGACGCCGCCCTTCGCCCGCTCCTCGTAGAAGGTCGCGACGCGGTTCCAGTCGCCTCGCTCTTCGAGGTTGGTGTGCATCGAGCCCATCAGCACGCGGTTGGCCAGCGTCGTGAAGCCGAAATCGAGCGGGGCAAGCAGGTGCGGGTAGCTGGTCATCGTGGCGGTCCTCCCTATCGCGCGCACCCTGCCAATCCGCCGCGGGACTGTCAGGCGGAACGTCGCGTCAGAGCGAGGCCGCGTATTCCCGCATCAGCGGCTCGAGATCCTCGGGCGGGGGAAAGCCCTCGTAGCTGTGCCGCGCGGGCGTGCTGGCCCATGCCAGCTTCTCGGCGCACATGGTCTCGATGAAGGGATCCGTCCAGGCGGGGACGTCGAACATCACCGAGCGCACGTTGACGAAACCGTCCATGCCGGGGATCCGAGTGAACACCCAGGTCAGACAGCCCGGGCAGAAGAAGTGGTCGCACATCGGCCCCTTGATGCCGCCCTTGATCAGCTCGCCCGAGACCACGCTGAAGGCCTGCGTCGGGATCATCGCGGTGAGGGAGAAGGCGCTGGCGCTCATCTTCTGACAGCCGCGGCAATGGCAGGCTGCGGTGGCGAGCGGCGGCGCCGTGATCTCCATCCGCAGCGCGCCGCAGCGGCAGGTTCCGATGGCGGGCGAGGCGGGGGTGGGCGTGGTCCGGGTCATGCGGCGGGTGGGACTCCGTAGGCGTTGGGGGCGGGATCCGAGGGCCGGGTCAGCCACCAGATCATCAGAACCAATAGCACGATCTGTACCAGCCATATGGCGATGAGCCATATCCCTCCCAGCATCATTCCCGCGTCCCCCGGCGGGACGTTGCCGCCCATCCGGACCGCCGCCATCATCCCGAAGAGCGTGAGGAACATGAGCCCCATCGTGACCAGCATCGGCAGCAGGTAGTACCAGCCCGGACGTCCGGTGTCGTGCATCCGCCGGAAGCCGACCGCCAGCGTCGGCAGGAGAATCACCAGCTGGAAGACCGCCGCGAGCACCCGCGACACCTCACCGGTTTCGGGATTCGTCCCGAAGAAGACGGAATCGAGCGCGGTGCACAGGATCGCGCCCAGCATGACGAAGAGAACCCACCACCAGAACTGCGGCCGCGAGGCCCTGCCCGAGAAGGTCGCGTAGTTGCGGAAGCCGCTCTTGATCGCCGGAAGAAATCCCATGTCCCTGCCCTGCTTCCTGCCCTAGCCGATGTCGTCCTGAATGCACGAGGTCTCGGGCTGGCCCGGCGGCATGAACGTCGCCTCGTCGCGGCTGGACCAGAACAGCGCCTCGCCGCCATACCAGAGGTCCGAGGCGTACTTCGCGCCCGAGCCGGTCTCGACCGAGGGCAGCACGATGGCGTTTTCGCCCCAGCGCAGCACAACCATGGGTGCCAGCGTGTTCACGAAGACCGCGCTGACCGGCACGTCCATTCCCTCGCAGACATAGGCGTAAGGCCCCAGAGATGCGCCGTTTTCCGCGCGCGCGTCGGCGTAACCCTGCCGAATTTCGGCGATCCGGAAGGCGTATTCCGAGGCCGTGCAGAACGGGATACCTAAGTCAGACTTCCAACAGGCGTCGCGCCCCTTGATCCATCCGCGCTGCTCGGCCTGCAACATCCGGTGACGTTCCGGGTCCATGTTCGGACCCTCCGCGGCGCGCTGGAAGAGCCTCGAAAGCTCGAGATCCATGGAAGCCAGCGTATCATCAGAACAGACGGCCTTCTCGGCGCCGCTCTCGGCCCTGGTGCAGTCGAAGGACGGCTCAAGCGCCAGCGCCGGGGACATCAGGGCAAGCGCGGAAATCACCGCCGCCGGCCCCGCGAACACTCTGCCCATGCTCCACCTCCCTCGTCTCCGGGTCAGTGTAGCATCGAAGATTCACACGTAAAGACTGAAGCCCGCTCGCCTTTGTCGGGTCGCGGTGGGCGGGTAACCCCGCTGGCTGTGCCCAAATCCGTTGCATTTCCGCCGCATGCCGCAGCGTCGGATCATCAAATTCGCAGGGATTCTTACAGAACAGTCGCGTCTGCGACACTTCCCCCGGCGAGAGGGAGTATGAGTCCGAGTCAGTAAGCTCTCGGGAGCCCCCAAGACACGACGGCTCGCAACACCGGGGAAAGCTAGGGTAACGAGTGTGTCGTGCTGAGTGCTCCACCCGGTTGTCAGACTTCTGACAGCCGGGTGTTTTACTGTGACGACACTTGCCTTTCTTGTGCCATGTCGTTTCATTACACCCAATACGATAGTATGCTTCAACGCGGGCCGAAGATGACGCGGCCTGCCCATACAAACCGTTCCTTGGGGATCCCCACATGGTGCAGAGCGTCCGAACTCCGGCACGTCGGCCTCGCGCGGCCTGCCGCCCGCAGATCACGAGCGCAACATACCTTCCGTCCGGACGCCAGGCCGGGAGAGGTGTCACGTGAAGATCAGTGCCGCCTATCCCGAACTTCTCGAGATCGGCCTTCTCGAGGGCCTCCCGGTCGCCTCCCGCGCCGCATTTCTCGACGCCTGCACCCTTCGCTTCTGCAACTCCGAGACGCCGCTGCTGACTCAGCACGAGCCGACGACGGGCTGCTACCTGATCGCCCGCGGCCGGGTGGTCATCACCTACCTCGATGGCGACGGCAACGAAAGCATGGTGCACGTGGCAGGCCCGGGCGAGATCGTGGGCGAGGTCGAGGCGCTCAGCGGCTCTCTCTGCGTCGCGAGCTGCACCACCATGCCCGACACCACGGTGCTGATCTGCCCGGTGTCGGTTCTCATGGAATTCGCCCCGCAGCCCTCGGTGCTGCGCAACCTCGCTCGGATCCTGCACGAGCGGCTGATACGCGACCTGGAGAACCGCTCGGTGGAGCAGTTCCAGACCGTCGAAGCGCGGCTCAACAACTATCTCTGCGTGTTCAGCACCGCAGACGACCCCGAGATCCGGGTCAGCCAGACCCAGCTCGCAACGTTGCTGGCCTGCTCGCGGCAGAAGGTGAACCGGATGCTCAAGGACCTGCGCGATGCGGGGGTCATCGACCTGAGCCGCGGCCGCATCCGGGTGCTCGACCGCACGGCCGTCGGCTGCCGCCGCTGCGCCGAG
>NZ_JAATOS010000572.1:0-2372 GCF_011806505.1 Salipiger sp. HF18
CTGGATGCACCTGCGCAACACCGCCACCGACGACCCCGAGGCGGCGGCACGCATGGACACGATGTTCCGCAAGGCCTTCGCCGAGGACAAGGAGATCCTCGAGGCGGTGCAGGAGGAAGAGATCCGCCCGCAGAAGCGCCGCCCGATCCGCATCGCCATCGACAAGGGCCCCCTTGTCTACCGCAAGCGCATCAACGAACTTCTCGAACTGGAACGGACCGAGGACATCGCCTCGGACCCTTCTCCCGCTTTCGTTTACCACGATTAACCGGCACAAAGACCGGGCGACACGGGGTCAACGAACCCCACCAACAGGAGAGACGCACACAATGAACCTCATCAGACGCACCGTGCTCGGCATGGCCGCGGCCGCCGCGCTGGCCCCTGCGGCAGCCCTCGCGCAGGACACGATCAAGGTCGGCGAGATCAACCACTACAAGCGCATGGCAGCCTTTGCCGAGCCCTACAAGAAGGGCATCGAGCTGGCGCTGAGCCAGATCAACGGCGACGGCGGCGTGCTCGGCAAGGACCTCGAGTTCGTCTTCCGCGACGACCAGGGCGACCCGGCCGAGGCGGTGAAGATCGCCGAGGAGCTGATGACCCGCGAGGGCACGGTGATGTTCACCGGCACCATCCTCAGCCACGTGGGCCTCGCGCTGTCGAGCTTCGCCGCCGAGAAGGGCTACCTCTACCTCGCCTCCGAGCCGCTGGCCGACAGCCTCGTCTGGGGCTCGGGCAACCCCTACACCTTCCGCCTGCGCGCCTCGACCTGGGTGCAGGCCGCGATGCTGGCCGAAGAGGCCGCCAAGACCGACGCCGTCAAGTACGCCACCATCGCGCCCAACTACGCCTACGGGCAGGACGCCGTGGCCGCCTTCAAGGAGAACCTGACCCGGCTCAAGCCCGAGGTCGAGTTCGTGGCCGAGCAGTGGCCGGCGCTCTTCAACATCGACGCCGGCGCCGAGGTGCAGGCCATCGAACGCGCCAAGCCAGACGCCATCTACAACGTCACCTTCGGCACCGACCTCGCCAAGCTGGTGCGCGAAGGCGGCGACCGCGGCCTCTTCGACGGCCGCTCGGTCTACGGCCTGCTCACCGGCGAGCCCGAGTACCTCGAGCCGCTCGGCGACGAGGCCCCCGAGGGCTGGTACGTCACCGGCTTCCCCTGGTACGGCTTCGAGGACGGCACCCCGGGCAAGACCTTCGTCGACGCCTATGTCGAGGCCACCGGCGAGACCCCCAAGATCGGCAGCCTCGTGGGCTACATGACCGCGCAGTCGATCGCCGCCGCCATCAACAAGGCCGGCGCCACCGACACCGCCTCGCTGGTCGCCGCCTTCGAGGACCTCAAGGTCGAGGGCACGCCCATCGGCGAGCTGAGCTACCGCGCCATCGACAACCAGTCGACGCTCGGCGCCTGGGTCGGCACCACCGCGCTCGAGGACGGCAAGGGCGTCATGGTGGACTGGGAATACAAGGACCCGGCCCCCTACATGCCCAGCGACGAGGACATCAAGGCGATGCGCCCCGCGGAATAAGCGCGGCAGGGGCGCCCGAAGCGCGGCGCCCCTCCTTCATCTTGCCAGACAAACTCCGGGGTGAATTGGCGCGGTACGCGCCAAGAGGGGCAGAGCCCCTCGCCACGGCCGGGACGCAGGGCGACAGCCCCGCCCCCGGACCCCCCGTCGCACCCCGACCGACGCGCGGCACCCGATGCGTCGTGCTGCACAAGGAAAGTCCCCCGGACCATGGCCTTCTTCCTCGCCCAGTTCCTGACCGGGCTCGCCAACGCGGCGGCCCTCTTCCTCGTCGCCTCCGGCCTGTCGCTGATCTTCGGCGTCACCCGGATCGTCAACTTCGCCCACGGCTCCTTCTACATGCTGGGCGCCTTCATCGGCGTCACGCTGATGGAGATCCTGCCCGGCCATGTCGGCTTCTGGGGCGCGATCCTGCTCACCGGCCTCGCCGTGGGGCTGATCGGCGCCGTGGTCGAGATGGTGGTGCTGCGCCCGATCTACCGCGCGCCCGAGCTGTTCCAGCTTGTCGCCACCTTCGGGGTGATCCTGGTGATCCAGGACCTCGCGCTAATGATCTGGGGCGCCGAGGACCGCATGGGCCCGCGCGCGCCCGGCCTGCGCGGCGTCTGGCGCATATTCGGTGAACCGGTGCCCAAGTACGACATCGTGCTCATCGCCATCACCCCCTTCATCCTCTTCGCGCTGTGGTACCTCATCACCCGCACAAGGCTCGGCGTGCTGGTCCGCGCCGCAACCCAGGACCGCGAGATGGTGGGTGCGCTCGGCGTCAACCAGGCGTGGCTCTTCACCGGCGTCTTCGCGCTCGGCTCGGCGCTGGCGGGGCTCGGCGGCGCG
>NZ_JAATOS010000573.1:0-2368 GCF_011806505.1 Salipiger sp. HF18
TAAGAACATCATCAGGGTGCCGTGGCCCGGGATCATCACCTTCCACCGGTGGCCCTTGGGGGGGCAGTTCTCCGTCGCGGTCGGGATCAGACGCGCGCCCTCCCTGCCCATGTACTGCACGCCGGGCTCCATGAGCTCCAGACGCATGTAGATGGTGAAGCACACCGAAATGAGGCCAACGATCGCAGCGGTGATCAGGTAGAGAATCCCGATGTCCTTGTGATTCGTCGACATGAACCAGCGGGTGAAGAACCCCCGGTTGTCCTCGTGTTCGTGGCCGTGAATGGCGGCGTCTGCCATCGTCTGCCTCCTGTTGGTCTCGTCCCGGCGGCTGCGACTGCGCGCAATCCGCCCCTCATATCCAATCATCCTTTTAGAATGTCTCCAGGGACCGGGCAATATAGCCGTTTGATCTGGATCAAACTTTATTGTCGCACCACCTTGCGCAGGGGAGCGGAGCCTCCCAAGGCGGCGGTCCCCCACGATGGTCGCCACCCGTTCGCCGGAAATCGACCCGCGGGCTTGCCCTTGCGTCAGGTATTCCTGACCTGCGACTCGGGGCGCAGTCGGCTAGGGTTGTCTCATCTGCCGAACCAATTTCCGGCGCCGCATTTCCAGATTCGACATTTCCGCCAGGAGGGGCTGCCACCCATGACCTGCATCGACCACCGGACGCCGTCCTTTTCCGTATCGCGCAGGATCCCGGCGCGCGCCCGTCACAAACGCTTCGCTCCTGTCCCGACCAGAAGCGTTTGCTCCTGCACGGTGTTGCTCCCGCCCGTGTCAGGCTATGGTGACCGGAGCGGCGTTCTCCCCGGAACAGGCCGCTCCGGTCATTCCTTTGCGGTGCGAGGGACCATGCAGGACAGGGACGACGCCATCACCCCGGGCCGGGTCGCCGACTTGGCCGAGATCGGCGAGCTGGTGTCCGGCGCCTATGGTCATTACGTCGAGCGCATGGGGATGCTGCCCGGCCCGATGCGCACTGATTATGCCGTGCCGCTGGCGGCGGGGCAGATCGAGGTGCTGCGCGCCGACGGTCGCATCGCGGGGCTTTTGGTGCTGGTGCCCGAGCCCGAGCACATGCTGCTGGACAACGTCGCCGTGGCGCCATGGGCGCAGGGCAGGGGCTTCGGGCGGCGTCTCATGGACCATGCCGAGGCGCGGGCGCGGGCCGCCGGGTATGACCGCATCACGCTTTATACCCACGTCACCATGGTCGAGAATATCAAGATCTACCTGCGGCGCGGCTATGTCGAGACGCACCGGGCCGAGGTCAACGGCCTGCACCGGGTCTACATGGCAAAGCGGCTGGGCTGAGCGCGCGGCTCAGTCGCCGAAGATCTCGCCGAAGCTGCGCTTCAGGGCGACGTCCACGTCGGTCATAGTCACCGGCAGGCCGAGATCGACAAGGCTGGTGACGCCGAAATCGGTGATTCCGCAGGGCACGATGCCGGAAAAGTGCTCGAGCTCGGGTTCGACGTTGATCGAGATGCCGTGGAAGCTCACCCATTTGCGCAGGCGGATGCCGATGGCGGCGATCTTGTCCTCGGCCAGGCTGCCGTCGGGCAGGCGCGGGCGCTCGGGGCGTTCGACCCAGACGCCGACGCGGCCCTCGCGGATGTGGCCGGTGACGTTGAACTCGGCCAGCGCCGCGATCACCCATTTCTCGAGGTTCTGCACGAAACAGCGGATGTCGCGGCCGTGGCGGTTGAGGGCCAGCACCACGCAGACCACGCGCCGGGCCGGGCCGTGATAGGGGGACTGGCCGCCGCGCTTTCCCCCGGACACCCGAAGGCAACCGCGTCCTCGTAGCCCGTCAGGCCGTCGCTCATGATCCATTCCACCATGCCGAGCGGGCTAGGCCCGCGCGCCGCCGTCGTCAAGATCCCACGCGCAGCGAGGGGTAGCGAGGGGCCGCGAGGGCCATTCAGGGCGGGTATTCCAGACCTCCGGCCTCCCTGAGGGGCATCATGGGTTGACAGAATCGTGATCGCCGCAAACCCTGACTGTATTCAATGCGCAACGACCTGTCCCAGCGGGCGCGCCGCCAAGAATTTGCGACATGCTTGCTTTTCATCAGAGGAGATTTCCTGTGAAACGCATTCTCGTTTCCGGACTGCTGACTGCCAGCGTCGCCCTTACCCCGCTTCCCGCCCTTGCCGACAACGCCTTCGTGGGCGGTCTCGTCGGCGGTTTCATCGGCAGCGCCATCGCCAACCAACCCAAGACCCAGCGCGTCTACCGGGCGCCGGCCAGCAGCTCCCGCAAGACCTACAGCAGCAACAAGTCCACGAAGAGCAGCTCGGTCAGCAGCTACGAGCGCCAGACCAACCGCGACACGCAGTCCGCACTCAACTACTTCGGC
>NZ_JAATOS010000574.1:0-2362 GCF_011806505.1 Salipiger sp. HF18
GCCAGCGTCGGCAACCCGATGATCATGTATTTCTACGAGAGCGTGATCCGCGACATGGCCGAGACCGTGGGCGGCTCGCCCTTCTACATCCGCAACCGGGTGAAGGAGGCACTGGTGCAGCCCGCCGAGATCGTCACCGGCGAGGCCAGCTTCGGCGGGTCCGAGGTGCCGACCCAGACCGTGATCCTGCGGCCTTTCGAAGGCGATCCGAACGCCGGGAAGATGCAGGGCTTCGGCGGTCTCGAGCTCAGCGTCACCATGTCCGAGGAGGTGCCGGGCTGGTATCTCAGCCTCGTCGCCACGGCGCCGGGGGCCGATGGCGCGCCGGGAGCCTATGTCTCGGAGCTGCGCTTCGACACGGTCGCGGCGCAATGATCCGGCTGGCGACGGCGCTTCTGCTGCTGGCCGGGGCGGTTCAGTCCGCTTCGGCGCAGAGCGTGGCGGAACGGCTCAACGACTACCCGACCGAGGCGCGGGCGGACTACGTCTTCGGCTGCATGGCCGCCAACGGCCAGAGCCGCGACGTGCTGCGCAAGTGCTCCTGTTCCATCGACGAGATCGCGACGATCCTGCCCTACGACAAGTATGTCGAGGCCGAGACGGTGCTGTCGATGCGGCTGACCGGCGGCGAGCGCATGGCGATCTTCAACAGCTCGGTCGCGGCGAACACCATCGTGGCCGACCTGCGACGGGCGCAGGCCGAGGCCGAGGTGGTCTGTTTCTTCTGACCCCTGTGCGAGACGCCGGGGGCTTTAGCCCTCGGCCTTCGGCAGCTCGCTCTCGAAGCGGTTGCCCTCGGTGTCGGTGGCCAGGACCCGCAGCGTCTCGGAGCCATTGTCGGCATAGGAGAAGCGGAAGCTCGGGTTCTCGCTGATCGAGATGCCGCCATCCATCGAGAACAGCATCTCGTCGCCCTGCCAGACCTCGAGGTGGTCGACGAAATGCGCGGGGATGAAAAGTTGGGTGATCTGGTCGCGCTGCAGCCCCGAGTAGTTCGGGTGCCGGATCATGATCTGCGCCTCGCGCCGGGGCGTCGAGATCGCCGGGGCCGCGTCCCCGAAGAGCCGCAGCTTCATCTGACCGATGCCGGCAAGTGCCTGCGCCGGGTCCTTGGTGGCGGGTGCCGAGCAGCCGCCCGAGGCCTTGACGAAACGCCCGTCCATGCGCAGCCCCTCGGGGGTGCCGGCGATGACCCGCACGTTGGAATACTGGTTCACCCGGATCCGCATCTCGAAATCCACCGGCGCCATGGCGCTGCCAAAGGCGAACTCCGCGGCCACCGGCGAAGGATTCTCGTCGATCACGACGGTCGCCGTCTCGATGGCCAGCGCGTCGTCGGTCTGCACGATGTGGATGGGCACGGTGGCGGCATCCTCGGCGCGGTAGGGCGCCTCGATGGTGAAGAGCCCGGCGGCGGGGGCGATGTCGGCGTCGCCGACGACATCGGCGCGCAGTTCCTCCCAGGTCGGGCTGTCGGTCAGCGGGTTGGTCTCGGCCGCGGCGAGCGGTGCCGCCAGCCACAGGGCCAGCAGGGTGGCGGATCTCCAGGTCCGGTCCATGCCTCTCCTCCTCGCATGGGATATCGCGCGAGTGTGCCACATCTTCCGGAGTCGCGATACCGAGCGGATTGTCGGTGTGGATCACGGTGCCGTGCGGCGCGAGGCTCCCGGCGGGAGGATCGGGCATGTTCGAAGCGGTGATGTTGGTCTGCGCGCTGGAGGGCCCGCTGTGCCGTGACGCGCTGTTGCCAGGGTTCGAGGCGGAAAGCGCCGAGGCCTGCGTCGCGTTGCTGCGTCGCGGGGACGCCCCCGCCGATGCCCGTTGTCGCGGGGCAGGGGAGGCGCTGGCGATGGACGAGGTGGCGCCTGGCGTTTTCGTGCATCGAGGTCTCGTCGAAGAGCCCGACGCGTCCAACCGGGGAGACGTCGCGAATCTGGGCTTCGTGGTGGGCGAGCGGTCCGTGGCGGTGATCGACACCGGCTCTGCGGCGTGGATCGGCGAGGCGCTCTGGCGTGCGATCCGGCAGCGGAGCGAGCTTCCCGTCAGCCATGTCGTCCTGACCCATGTGCACCCGGATCACGTCTTCGGCGCTGGTGTCTTTGCCGGGGCCGAGGTGGTGGGGCATGACGGGCTGGGGCGGGCGCTGGCGGAGCGGCAGGAGAATTACCTCGAGAGCTTTTCGCGGCTCCTGGGCGACGCCTTCCTCGGCACGACCGCGCCCGTGGTGGACCGCGAGATCGCCAAGAGCGGAGAGATCGACCTTGGCGGGCGGGTGCTCGAGCTGCGGGCCTGGCCGACCTCGCACACCAGCACCGACCTCACCGTTCTCGACCGCGCCACCGGGACGCTCTTCGCCGGGGAC
>NZ_JAATOS010000575.1:0-2348 GCF_011806505.1 Salipiger sp. HF18
CCTTCATCCTCTCCGACACCGCGCCCGGATCGGCGCTGCATGGCGCCATCGACAGCTTTGCCACCGCCCCGGATTGCAAGCGCCGGGTCATCGACGTCTCGGGCGACGGCACGCCGAACTCGGGCAGCCCCACCGCCGGCGCCCGCACCCGGGCCGAACGCGAGGGCATCACCGTCAACGGGCTCGCCATCGAGGCGCCCGGCCACGGGGTCGCCATCACCAACTTCTACCGCCGTGCGCTGATCACCCGGAACGGCTTCGTCATCACCTCGCGCGGGCACCGCGCCTTTGCCGAGACGCTCCGGCGCAAGATGCTGCGGGAAGTCTCGCGTGTCACCGGCTGAGACACCGCGCCGTCACACGCCCGTCACATCCCGCGGTCAAACCGCCGTCATGCCATCGTTTTCCCTCCTCTTCCGCGACTTCGGACGGATCGGCGTCCTGAGCTTCGGCGGCCCCGCCGCGCAGATTGCGCTGATGCATCGCGTGCTCGTGGAAGAGCGCGCCTGGCTCACCGAGAAGCAGTTCCTCTCGGCGCTGTCCTTCTGCATGCTGCTGCCCGGCCCCGAGGCGATGCAGCTCGCCACCTACGCCGGCTGGCGCCTGCGCGGCACCGCGGGGGGCCTGCTCGCGGGCGCGCTCTTCGTGCTGCCCGGCGCGCTGGTGATCGCCGCACTGGCGGCGCTCTACGCGCTCTACGGCACCCGCCCCGAGACCGAGGCGCTGATGCTCGGCGTCAAGGCCACGGTGGTGATCATCGTGCTGCAGGCGCTGCTGCGGCTGCGGCGCAAGGCGCTGAACGGGCGCGCCGCGGCGGTGATCGCCGCACTCTCCTTCGCGGCGCTCTACCTTTTCCAGGCGCCCTTCCCGCTGGTGATCGCAGCGGCTGGGCTCTGGGGCTGGCTAAGCTCGCGAGATGCCGTGACCGAGCCCGCAACGCCGACCGGACACGCCGCCCCCACCCTGCCCCGCATCGCGCTCTGGGCCGGGCTCTGGCTGATCCCGCTGCCGCTCCTGTGGCTGGCGGGCGAGACGCTGCTCTTCGACCTCGGACTGTTCTTCGCCAAGCTCGCCGTGGTCTCGTTTGGCGGCGCCTACGCGGTGCTGGCGTGGATGGCACAGGAGGTGGTGCAGATCCGCGGCTGGCTGACGCCAGAGCAGATGGTCGACGCGCTGGGGCTGGCCGAGACCACGCCGGGACCGCTCATCCTCGTGACCCAGTTCACCGGACAGCTGATCGGCCACGAGGCGGGAGGCTGGGGCATGGCGCTCGCCGCGTCGGCGCTGACGCTGTGGATGACCTTCCTGCCCTGCTTCCTGTGGATCTTCGCCTTCGCCCCGCATCTCGAGCGGCTGCTGGCGAGACCGCGGCTTCAGGGTGCGCTCACCGCGATCACCGCGGCGGTGCTCGGCGTCATCGCCAACCTGTCGCTGTGGTTCGCGCTCCACGTGTTTTTTGCGGAAACCGCAGTTGCTCCGTCGCCGCTCACCGCGACCCTGCCGGTGCTGCCGAGCCTGCGCCCCGAGGCGGTGGCGCTGACCGCGCTCGCGGCCCTGCTGCTATTGGGCCTGAAGCGTTCCGTGCCGCTCACGCTGGTGCTGACGGCGCTTGCAGGATGGGGGCTCGGGGCGCTCTGAGACAGCCCGCGCGCCGTGGTCCGTGCGCAGAACTACGCCTATACGGGAGGTTGTGCGCCGGTCCCGAACCAATGCGCCACGACGGGGCGTGATGGCATGGCCGGGGCGAAATTTCCGGTCGCGGAGTCTTTTCCTCGCCGTGGAATCGAATAAGGTGGCGGGACAGACCACAAGGATTTGTGCCATGTCCGGCGGCATCGACTACGGAAATCTCATGCACCGCGCCATGCGCGGGCTCATTCACGACGTTCTCACCGACGTCATGAATCGCGGACTGCCGGGCGAGCATCACTTCTTCATCACCTTCGACACCCAGCATCCCGACGTGGAGCTGGCCGACTGGCTCTCGGATCGCTATCCGGGTGAGATGACGGTGGTGCTCCAGCACCGCTTCGACGATCTCGAAGTGACCGAGGAAGGCTTCGCGGTGACCCTCAGTTTCGGCGAGGCGCCCGAGCGTCTCTACATCCCCTACGACGCGATCAAGACCTTCGTCGACCCCTCGGTCGAGTTCGGGCTCCGGTTCGAGACCCACGAGGAAGAGGACGACGACGAGGACGATCCCACCCCGCCCGATGGCGGTCCGGACGGCCCGGGCGATCGCGAGCCCCAGCAGGACGCCGAGGTGGTTCGCCTCGACGCGTTCCGAAAGAACTGACGGAGCGGCGCCGGTGGTCGGCCCAGAGGGAAACCGCCGCGCCTCTCCGCAG
>NZ_JAATOS010000576.1:0-2340 GCF_011806505.1 Salipiger sp. HF18
CGTAGTTAACGCCACATTAAGGCCCGGACGACGGCACAGAGTCGCCGCATTTTTCCTCTAATTTTCGATACGCTCTTCTCATCTGACTGTACCGGAACGTGTCATGCGCGCCTCTGGCATTCCCTACGCAGGCATCGTCCTGCCGGATCCCGCCGCCTTCGATCTTCAGCGCGCCCTTGCCGATGCGGCGGAGGTGCTGCGGCGCCTCGACGGCGCTTCTGGCGAACCGCTGCGCCGATCGAGCAAGCGCGCGGCGGTCATGGCCGACCGGCTGGGCATCGCGATCCGCCCGCCCGAGCCCGGGGCCGCCCCCTGCCGTGCCGAGATCCGGGTCATCGCCAAGGGTGGCGGCGTGCCGGGCGGCGAGCTCGTGGCCTCGGTCCTCGCGCAGGTCGTGCTGGCGCTGCTGGTCCACGTCCCGGCGCAGCAGATCGAGTGGTTCTCGCGCGACACTCTGATCGGCCCTCAGGATTTCGTCGAGCTGAACCGCTACGTCTCTCCCCGGCGTCGGGGCGCGCCGGTGGCGGACCCGATGCCCGAGCCCCTGCCGGAGCCGGAGCCCGCGCGGCTCTCGCCCGTCGAGGAGGAGATGGCGCTCACCGCCAGCATCCGCGCCGCCATGTTCGAGGCCGAAGCCGAGGCTGCGCAGAACCGCCGCATCTCCAGCCGCCTGCTGCCGGTGCTGCGTCAGCGCATCCGCAGCCAGAAACCGGTCGAGCCGCGCGCGGCCACCACGGCCTACGCGGCCACCGGCGGGCTGGCGCTGGCCTCGGTGCCGGTGGCGGCGGTGCTGCACGTCGCAGCCCGGCTGCGCGCCATGGACCTGCGCTTCGTCGCCCGTGTGCTCTCGGTCGTGATCTTCGCGGTGCTCCAGAACACCGGTGTGCTGCGTCAGGTGGTGACGGGGCTCATGCACTAAGCCCGAGCATGGTCTCGCGCTCGAGCACGTAGGTGTGGATGGTGAAGGCCACCGCTCCGGTGCGCGGCAGTCGCACGAGGCATTGCCGCTCGGACCGGAAGAAGGGCGCGCTCTCTGCCTGCGCGCCGGGACGGTGCTGCCGAGACACCGGCTGGTGCAGCGTCGCGTCCTGATACCAGAGCCGGTTGAACCGCATCAGCGGCCGCCCCGCCTGGATCCCGTCGAAAAGCCGCTGCACGCGCCGCGCCAGCGCCGCGTCATAGTCCGCCACGGGAATGTGGATGTGCACCAGCGGGTGCATGAACTTCGCCGACAGCCGCCAGCTCGCCGGGAAGCACAGCAGCGCGCCCGTGAGCACGTGCTCGTCGCTGCCGGGGCGTTTCTCGAGAATGCAGAGGTCTTCCTGAACCAGCCGCGACAGCGTGCCGAGCGGGTCGTCTCGGTCGAGCGTCACCGTCTCGCCGTCCGGGCGGCGCACCGTCTCGTCGTGGCGCGAGAAACCCGCGGGCAGGTTTTCCAGCACCACCTCTAGCAGCTCGTCGGCGGCCGGGCGGGCGTCGGGATCGAGCTGCACCACGTCCTCGCGCCGCTCGGCCAGCAGGCGCGCGCGCTCGGCCATCTGGGCGCCGTAGGCCTCGTCGGCGAGCAGCCATTCGGACATCGGGATGGGGCCGATGTTGGGAAGCGGCCGGGCCGTGTCGGGGTCGTAGGGAAGGCGTGTCTGCAGGATCATGGCACCGGACTAGCCCCGCCCCGCGCGCCCCGCAAGAGCGCCCGAAACGAACACGGCGCGGGAAGATCCCGCGCCGTGTCAGAAGGTCGAATTTTCGGCGTCAGCTCAGCCGCGGGCGCGGCCCACGAGCTTCCACACGGCCGGCAGGACCATCGCCGCCAGCGCCAGCTTGATCGCGTCGCCGACGAGGAACGGGGTGAGGCCCCACTCCAGGATCGGCTTGTTCCAGCCGTAGAGCATGCCGAGCCAGATCAGGCCGGGGACGTAGAGCACGACGTTGCCGAGCAGCATGGCGCCGGCCATCTTCGGGGCCGAACGGTCCCAGCCCATGCGGGCGAGCGTGCCCATCAGAACGGTGGCGATGATGTAGCCCACCAAGTAGCCGCCGGTGCTGCCCATCATGTATTCGATGCCGTTGAGATCCGCGGTCGAGCTCTGGAAGATGTCGAAGCCGATCATGCCGAGGATCATGTAGCCCATGATCGTGGCAAGACCGAGACGCGGGCCGTAGGCGGCGCCGACGGTGAGCACCGCGAACGTTCCGAGGCCCATGGCCACGGGCGAGCCGGGCACCGGCACCTTGATCTTGGCGCAGACGGCCAGAAGCGCGATGCCGGCGATCACGAGAATAGCCTGCTTGGCGCGCAGCGCGGCACCTTCCTGGGCGCCGAACGTCTCCACCAGAACG
>NZ_JAATOS010000577.1:0-2331 GCF_011806505.1 Salipiger sp. HF18
AGCCCGCCACCGCCGCCATCGGGGTGACGAAGGCCGGTGCAAAGAGATCGGTCGCGTTCTGCATGCGGCGGGCCACCGCACCGCGCGGCGCCGGACCATGGGCCGCGCGCAGGCGGGGCAGCTCGGCGCAGAGCTCGTGGAGCACCGGCTCGAAGGCCTCGTGGGCCCGGCGCAGGGCGTCGCGGGCGGCCTCGGCGGGCCCTTCGGCGGTGAGGATGAGGTCGATCGGCCCGTGGGTGAGCCGCATCCGCCCGTCGCGGGCCATGCGCACGACGGGGGTTTCGTGGAAGCTCATTTCGCGGGCTCCTTGCCGACCGGCCACGGCGCGCCCTTCTTGCGGCTCTCCGAACGGCGGCCCGACAGGCGGTGGTCGCTCTGCCGTCCGGTGACACCCTTCAGTGCATCCTCGAGCGGCATGACGTAGTCCATGTGGCCGCCAAGCGCCTGGTAATCGGCGCGCGACATGGTGAACTCGATGGGCGCGACGAGGGCAGGGGTCGGCACGTAGCCGAAGGCGTTCTTCGGCATCTGCGTCACGTCGGACATGAAGGTGATGCCGCCGCCCGGCCACATCATCACCGGCGCGCCGCCGCAGGTGACGCGGGTCAGCCGCGACTGCACCGAGCGGGTGAGCGAAACCGGGTTCTCGGTCACGCCCGAGCGCAGCGACCCGCCGGCACCGGCCATGAAGAGCACCGAGGCCAGCGAGGGCTCGCAGTTTTCCTCGATGCGCTGGACCGAGGGGCGCAGCCGCTCGGGCATGTCCTTCTGCACCGGCACGAGATCGTCGTTCAGCTCGTAGTAGGCGGCGTTCTCGCCGGTGGTCGAGACCATGAGGATCGACAGGCCGGGCCACGCCTCGGGCTTCCACTTGTCGAGGATTGCCAGCGGGTCGGTGAGATCGGTGCCGCCCCAGCCGGTGCCGGGCTCGGCCACCTGGAAGTAGCGGCCCGGGGTCGAGCGGCGGCCCTTGATCTTGATGCCGGTGGGCTTCCAGCCGATGACCTTGCCGGCCTGGTGCTCGGACATGACGCCGGTGATGTGGTCGTCGACCACCACCACCTCGTCCACGAGTCCCTGCCATTGCGCCGCGAACATGCCGACCGTGGCCGAACCGCAGCCGACGCGCATGCGCTCCTCGGTCTGGCCGTTGACGATGGGCGCCTGTCCCGCGACGATTCCGGGCCCGGCGCGGTTGTCGATGCTGGGCTGTCCGCTCTCGCCGTTGCAGGGCGCGAGCAGGGCGGAGCAGGTGGCGCGGCCCTCCTTCTTGGACCCGCCGGTGAGGTGGTTGACCCCGCCGAGCGACAGCATCTGCGAGCCGTATTCCGAGGTGGTGACATGGCCGATGATCTCGCCCTCGGAGCGCACCCAGGCGCATTCCGAGCCGAGGTGGCGGTCGGTGTCGATCTTCACCTTGGCGCCGCAGTACGAGAAGATCCCCTCGGTCACCACGGTGATCATGTCCGCATCCGCGGTCTTCGAGGCCACGATGAAGGGCGCGGGCTTGTAGTCGGGATAGGTCGTGCCCGAGCCCACGGCGGTGATGAAGGCTTCGTCGCCCGAAACGATGTCGCCGTCCCATTCGCGCTCGAGGAAGGGCACAACCGGGGTGTCGGAATTCTCGAGAATCGTCAGCGGGTCGAGACGCACCAGCTCGCCGTTCTCGTTGGCGTAGCGGTCGCAGGCCCCGGCGCGGCCCTCGGCGATGTAGCACATCACCGGACAGGCATCGCAGCGAATCTTTTCGGGCTTGTCGGCGGTGCCGCGTTTCACCGGGGAGGTCTCTGCCGTCACGTCGCGCGCTCCTGTCGCTGGCATGGGGACGTCAATTCGTTTGTATACGAACGCACATGCCGGGGTTTTCTGTCAAGCGAGTCGAAACGCCGCGTGACGGCGCGCCGGGTCTGTGGTGAGATTTTCAGCAATCGCACGGGTGCCGGGCGGAAGCCTGTTCAAGCCGATTGACAGATCTCGCCGCGCCCGCCTAGCGTAACCCACCTTCGTTTGTATGCGAACGATAAACAGACATTCCTGGACTCACCCAGCGACACGCCCGGAGAATCGCCCATGTCCCTGCACCGACCCGAAACGCTGGACGACGCGCTGTCGCTCATGGGGGGCGGCGCGGCGGTCGCACTGGGAGGCGGCACCGACCTCTACCCGGCGCTGCGCGATGGCGTGCCTCCCTCCGAAATGGTCGACCTGACCCGGGTGGCGGGGCTGCGCGGCATCACCCGAGACGGCTCGGGCTGGCGCATCGGCGCGGCCACGAGCTGGACGCAGGTGGCCCGGGCCGAGCTGCCGCCGCTCTTCGACGGGCTGCGGGCC
>NZ_JAATOS010000578.1:0-2330 GCF_011806505.1 Salipiger sp. HF18
CGTAGCCTGCCATGCGCTGGTGATCCGCCGACAGCGCCGAGACGAGGATGATCGGCACGTCCTGGTCGGCGCGCAGCCGGGCGCAGATCTCGACGCCGTTCTCGTCGCCCAGCATGACATCGAGCAGGATCAGGTCGACGCGGCCGCTGGCGAGATGGCTGCGGATGCCGGTCTCGCTGTCGCAGGGCAGCGCCATGAAGCCGTTCCGGTGCAGGAACTCGGTCATCATGCCACGGGTCTCGGCATCGTCGTCGACCACCAGCAGCCGCGGTATCGTCATGTCCTCATCCCGTGCAACCCATCGCCTCCCCCCGGCCTGCCCCTTTCTCGCATCCGCAGCATGTGCAGGTCGAGTCAGGACGTTGCGAAACAGCGTGTAACAATCTGTAACAGCGATCGCAATTTTCTTGCCCGCAGCGTGGAGCCGACCTGCTGCAGGGCATTGAAGCACGAGGCGCAAACGGCAAACATGGAGGCACGCAGCCGCCCGTGGCGGCCGTTGTTCTTTGGGAGGAACATTCAGATGAAACTATCCGCTCTGGCGGCCTCGTCGGCCGTCCTCTTTGCCCTTGCCGCCCCGGTCGCAGCCGAGCCGCAAGCCGAGGTCCTGCACTGGTGGACCTCCGGCGGCGAGGCCAAGGCCGTCGGCGTCCTGCAGGAAGAGTTCTCGGCCAACGGCGGCACCTGGACCGACATGCCCGTGGCGGGCGGCGGCGGCGACGCCGCGATGACCGCCCTGCGGGCGCGCGTCCTGTCGGGCAATGCCCCCGCCGCCGTGCAGCTCAAGGGCCCCGCGATCCAGGAATGGTACGAAGAGGGCGTGCTGGCCGACATCTCGTCCGTGGCCGAGGCCGAGGGCTGGGCCGACGTGCTGCCCGCCTCGATCGCCGAGCACATGAAGTGCGAGGGCCACTGGTGCGCCGCGCCGGTGAACGTGCACCGCGTCGACTGGATCTGGGCCAACGCCGAGGTGCTCGCGGCCAACGGCATCGAGATGCCCACCACCTGGGACGAGTTCAACGCCGCCGCAGACAAGCTGAAGGAAGCGGGCGTCATCCCGCTCGCCCACGGTGGTCAGGCCTGGCAGGACGCGACCGTGTTCGAGGTCGTGGCGCTGGGTCTTCTCGGGCCGGACGGGTTCAAGAAGGCATTCGTCGATCTCGACGCCGACACGCTGAGCTCGCCCGAGATGGTCGCGGTCTTCGACCAGATGCGCAAGATGCGCGGCTACGTGGACGAGAACTTCCCCGGCCGTGACTGGAACCTCGCCACCGCCATGGTGATGAACGGCGAGGCCGCGTTCCAGATCATGGGCGACTGGGCCAAGGGAGAATTCCTCGCAGCCGGCAAGGTCCCGGGCGAAGACTTCCTCTGTGAAAGCGCCCCCGGTGACGGCTACCTCTACAACGTCGACAGCTTCGCCATGTTCGAAGTGGACGGCGACGACAAGAAGGCCGGGCAGGAGCTGCTGGCCAAGCTGATCGTCGGCCCGAACTTCCAGAAGGTGTTCAACCTCAACAAGGGCTCGATCCCGGTCCGCACCGACGTCGCGCTCGACGAGTTCGACAGCTGCGCCAAGAAATCCTCCGAGGACATGGCGGCAGCGTCCGAGAACGGCTCGCTGCTGCCCTCCTACGCCCACGGCATGGCGCTGCGCGGTGCGCAGGCCGGCGCCATCACCGACGTCGTGACCGCGCATTTCAACTCGGACATGAGCTCCGAGGACGCCGTGAAGATGCTGGCCGAGGCCGTCGCAAACTCCATGTAAGACAACCTTCCCCGTGTCCGGGTCCGTCCCGGGCGCGGGGTCCTTGTCTTGACCCGAGGAACACCACGATGACTGTGTGGCTGGAACGCAACCTGCCCCGGATGGTGCTCGCACCCTCCTTCATCGCCGTCCTCATCTTCGTCTACGGCTTCATCGGCTGGACCGCATGGGTGTCTCTCACCCGCTCCAAGCTGATGCCGCGCTACGAGGTCGACGGCTTCATCCAATACAAGCGCCTCTTCGCCTCGCCCCGATGGGACACGGCGATGGACAACCTCTACATCTTCGGGGGGCTGTTCATCTGCATCTCGATGGTGCTGGGGCTGCTGCTGGCCATCATGCTCGACCAGCGCATCCGCATCGAGGGCGCGCTGCGCACCATCTACCTCTACCCCATGGCGCTTTCCATGATCGTCACCGGCACCGCATGGAAGTGGATCATGAACCCGGGCCTCGGCATCCAGGAGATGGTCCGCGGCTGGGGCTACGAGAGCTTCACCTTCGACTGGATCGTGAACCCCGACAGGGCGATCTACGCCGTGGTGATCGCCGGCATCTGGCA
>NZ_JAATOS010000579.1:0-2324 GCF_011806505.1 Salipiger sp. HF18
GGTTGCGGCCGCTGCGGGCCCGGCGGCCCGGGGCGTGGTGCCGGTGGCTTGGGCCGTGGTGTCGGGGGCGACCGCGTCGTCGAGGCTCGGGAGTGCTGTCGGCGCCTCGGCGGAGGCCGCGGGGGAGTCCGTGGCTGGCTTGGCCAGGGCCAGGGCCTTCGCCGTCTCGGCGCCGGCGGGCGGTGCGAGGATCACCTCGTCGTCGGAGACGACCTCCTGCCCGTCCATGGTCATGCGCAGGCGCAGCACCCGCGGCGTGGCCGAGGGCGGCACGTCGAGGAAGAGCGCGAAGCGGCCGGAACGATCGACGGAGGCGGCAGGCTGCAGTTCGCCGTCGAGCAGCACCGATATCTCGGCGCCGGGCGCGGCGCTGCCCGCGACCAGCGTCTGGCCGCCGGGATCGGTGCGCACCAGGTCGAAGCGCGGCGCCGCGGGCGCGGCGACGGCCTCGGTCCCGGGCGCAGGGTCGGAGGCGGCGGGCGCGTCGGGGGCGGCCTCCGCCACCGGCTGCGCGGCATCGGGAAGCGCGGGCGCCTCGGTCATCGCCTCGGGGGCGTCGTCGGAGAGGACGGGAGCGTCGGCGGGCGCATCGCTCGCGACGCTGGCCTGAGCCGGGGCGGGCTCGGGCGCGACCTCGGGCGAAGGCTGTGACACGGGGGCCGCCCCCGGGCCGATGATGTCGCCCAGATACAGTATCGCGGTGAGCGCAATCACGCCCAAGATCAGCCAGCCCAGTGCCCGTGTCGTCATTTTCTGCCTTGTGTCCCCGGCGTGCCGCGACGCGGCACGGTTGAGAACGTATAACAATCCCGTTATCACCGGTCAAAACGGCAATTTGACCGAGTCTTCATCATGATCCCCAAGTCCGTCTGTGTCTATTGCGGCTCCCGCCCGGGTCGCGACGCTGCCTATTCCGATGCCGCCGAGGCGCTCGGTACCGCCATCGCCTCGGAGAACTGGCGCCTCGTCTACGGTGCCGGGGACGTCGGGCTGATGGGCATCGTCGCCCGCGCGGCGCAGGCGGCGGGGGGAGAAACCTTCGGGGTGATCCCCACCCACCTGCTGACGCGCGAGGTCGGCAAGACCGACCTGACCCACCTCGTGGTCACCGAGACCATGCACGAGCGCAAGAAGGTGATGGTGATGAACGCCGACGCCATCGTGGTGCTGCCCGGTGGCGCCGGCAGCCTCGACGAGTTCTTCGAGGTGCTGACGTGGCGCCAGCTGGGGCTGCACGACAAGCCCATCGTGCTGCTCGACAGCGAGGGGTTCTGGGGACCGCTCAAGGCGCTGCTGCACCACGTGGTGGACGAGGAGTTCGCCGACCGCTCGCTGCTCGACTACGTGCAGAGCGCCGAGACCGCCCAGGGCGCGGTCGAGATCCTGCGCCGGGCGCTCTGCTAGGGCCTCGCCCGAACAGGGAAAGTCTTTCGTGACAGATGGAACCGCGGCGCCGGCCCGAGGGCGACGCCGCGGACAAGGATCACTTCAGTCGGTGGGAAGCAGCGTGCTGCCCACAAGCTCCTGGCTGAACGGCACCGGGTGCGGGTCGCGCCCGAGCCGCGCGCGGTAGACCGGCAGGCTCTCGGTGACGCGCATCACGTAGTTGCGGGTCTCGTTGAAGGGGATCATCTCGATCCAGTCGACCACGTCGATGTCGCCGCTGCGCGGGTCGCCGAACTGCTCCATCCAGCGGATCGGCCGCCCCGGACCGGCGTTGTAGCCCGCCGCCATCATCACCGCGTTGCCGTTGAAGCGCCGCGCGAGGCTCGCGAGATAGGCCGAGCCGAGCCGCGCATTGTAGGCCGGATCCGCGGTCAGCCCGTCATGGGAATAGGCGATGTCGAGCCAGCCCGAGACCTCCTTGGCGGTACCCGGCATCAGCTGCATCAGGCCGCGCGCACCGGCATGCGACACGACCTCGGGGTCGAATTCGGATTCGCGGCGGGCGATGGAGAGGACCAGCTCCTTGGGCACCGGGAACTCGGTCTTCACGATATCGGGGTGCAGCGCGTAATAGGGCCCGGGCAGCTCGATGCCGTACTGCGCCGCGCGCTTGCCGACCATGACCTGCACATGCGGGCGGCCGAGCTCGGCCAGCATCTCGCCAAGCTGGCCGATCTGCTGACGGTCGAGCCCCTCGGCGAGGTGGGTCAGGAAGCGTTCGCCCAGCGACAGCTCGCCCGAGGCCAACAGCAGCACCGCCGCCTGGTAGACGCTCGATTGGGTGAAGGGCGCCTCGCGCCAGTCGGGGAAGTTCTCGGTGCCGGCGAGCTTGGGATCGGGGCCCGTGCCCGCCTTCTCGGCAGCGAGCAGCCCGTAGA
>NZ_JAATOS010000580.1:0-2302 GCF_011806505.1 Salipiger sp. HF18
CCCGACCACCGAACCGCTCCCTGAGCCTGCTCACTGAAGGAGACGCATACATGAAACTGCTGACTTCCACCGCGCTGAGTGCCGCGCTGCTTGTTCCCGCTCTGGCAAAAGCCGAGAGCCTCACCTTCGCCTGGACCCCGAACCCGCAGACCCCGCAGGTCGATATCGCCATCGAGAAGGGATACTTCGAAGATGCCGGGCTCGACATCGAGTTCGTGTCCTTCCCGACCGGCCGCGAGGGCTTTGAGGCGATGATCGGCGGGCAGGTCGACGTGACCTTCATGGCCGAGTTCCCCGCCGCCGTGGGCGCGCTCACCGGACAGGACTTCGCCGTGGTGGGCGACCTCGCGCGCTTCACCGGCAGCCGGGTGATCGTCAACACCGCCTCGGGCGAGGTGGCGGGCCCGTCCGACCTGGCGGGCAAGCGCATCGGCACCACCATCGGCACCAACGTGAACTTCTACCTCGACGAGATCCTCTCAGGTGCGGGGATCGAGGCCGAGGTGGTGGGCGCGGCGCCGCCCGACCTGGTGCCGGCGCTGGCACGCGGCGATCTCGACGCCATCGTGCCGTTCCCAACCTTCTACGGCGCCGCGAAATCGACGCTGGGCGACAGCTACGCAGAACTGCGGGTACCGGGCTACGACGTGCACTACATTCTCGCGGCCACGCCCGAGATGACCGGCGAGAAATCCGCCACGCTCGACGCCTTCATGGCGGCGCTCGCCAAGGCGGACGCGGATGTGCAGGCCGACCCCGAGGCCGCGATGGCGTCCGTCGCCAGGTCGATGCAGGGCGCGATGACGCCCGAGGCGCTGGCGCAGATGTGGCAGGATGTGGACATCGGGCTTCAGCTCGACGAGGGGCTTGCAGAGCTTCTGGTGCGCGAGGCCGACTGGATCCTCGCGCAGGGCGTGGTGCGCGGCGAGGCGGTCGACAAGGCCGCAATGCTCGAGATTTTCGCGCCAGAGGCGCTGCGCAAGGCCTCCCCGGAGGCGGTGAGCCTGCCGTGACACCGCCCCGCAAGCCATGACCGACCGTGCCCTGGGCGGGGCCGGTCATGGCGTGCAATCTGTCGGGAAAAACAAAACGGGGCGCAGAGTTGCGCCCGTTCTTCATGTCCGGAAGGCCCGGAAGCCGGATCTCACATCGAGAAGCTGGTGCCGCAGCCGCAGGAGCTGGATGCGTTCGGATTCTCGATGGTGAACCGCGCGCCGATCAGCTCTTCGGTGAAGTCGATGGTCGCGTTGGCGAGGAACGGCAGGGAGATCTCGTCGATCACCACGCGCTCGCCAGATGCCTCGAGGACGAGATCGTCGTCGGCGGGCTCGTCGAGCTTGATGTCGTACTGGAAACCGGAGCAGCCGCCGCCCTCGACGGCCACGCGCAGGGCCTTGCCCTGTGCGCCGGCGCCGATCTCGGAGAGGCGGGCGAAGGCACGGTCGGTGACTTTGGGGGGCAGATTCATCTTGGGACTCGCAAAGGTTTATCTTGCTGCGTCCGCATAATATAGGGAAGCCAAGGACAGGCGGCAACCGGGCAACACGATCCGGCCCGCGCAGACGAAAGGCGACAGCGCATGGCGATCTACGCTTGCGATCCGGCAGCCGCGCGCGGACGGCGCGTGATCGAGGAAGAGAGCGCCTTCCGCTCCTGCTTCCAGCGCGACCGGGACCGTATCATCCATTCCTCGGCGTTCCGCCGGCTCAAGCACAAGACCCAGGTCTTCGTCGAGCACGAGGGCGATTTCTACCGCACCCGGCTGACCCACAGCATCGAGGTGGCGCAGGTGGCGCGGACCATGGCCAACGCGCTTGGGCTGAACACCGACCTGACCGAGGCGGTGGCGCTGGCCCATGACCTCGGCCACACGCCCTTCGGCCACACCGGCGAGGACGCGCTGCACGAACTTATGGCGCCCTATGGCGGCTTCGACCACAACGCGCAGGCGCTGCACATCGTCACCTCGCTCGAGCGCCACTACGCCGAGTTCAACGGGCTGAACCTGACCTGGGACACGCTCGAGGGCATCGCCAAGCACAACGGGCCGTTGCTACCGCTGGCCGAGGGCGAGACCCTGCCGGTGACGCTGGCCGCCTACAATGCCGTCCACGATCTCGAGCTGCACACCCACGCCAGCGGCGAGGCGCAGGTGGCGGCGCTGTCCGACGACGTGGCCTACAACAACCACGATCTGCAGGACGGGCTCCGGGCCGGGCTCTTCACCGAGGACGAGATCGCCGAACTTGCGCTGATCGGTCCCGCCTATGCCGAGGTCGACCGGATCTACCCGTAGAGAGAC
>NZ_JAATOS010000581.1:0-2284 GCF_011806505.1 Salipiger sp. HF18
AACACGCCCTCGCCGAGCGCGATGTTCCAGCCGTAGTCCACGTAGAACGGCGCGCGGATCGCGACACGGGCGGGCAGGGTGCCCAGCAGCGCCGTGAGCAGCGCACTGCGGGTGTCGTCACCGTAGACGGTGGCATTGTAGTCGCGCATCAGCGCCTGGCTGCGCTTGCGTTCGGCCACGAGCTCGGGATCGCCCGGGTCGTAGAGCCGGCCCGCGATCATCTTCTCGCGCTCGGTGGCCGGCTCGCGCAGCTCTCCCGTCATGGGATCACATGAAGCCCAGCTCGAGCCGCGCCTCGTCGGACATCATGTCCATGCCCCAGGGCGGATCGAAGACCATGTCCACGTCCACGTCCCTGACACCGGGCACGGCGCTCACAGCGTCCTGCACCCAGCCGGGCATCTCGCCCGCCACCGGGCAGCCCGGCGCGGTCAGCGTCATGGTCACCTTGACGGCGTTCTCGGGGTCGATGGCGATGGTGTAGATCAGCCCGAGGTCGTAGATGTTCACCGGAATCTCCGGGTCGTAGACCGACCGGCACGCGTCGACCACCGGCTCGTGCAGCGGGTGGTCCGTGCTGGAGGGAGCGATCAGCGGCGCGCCTTCGAGCGGTGCATCATCCATGGCCTGTCCTTCATGTGCCTTAGTCCGAGTGTTTATATAAGAAACAGGCGGCGGGGCGTAAAGGTCACGGGTGTGCGAGCCGGGCAGTTCCGTCGGGACGGGACAGGTTCTCCTGTGGTTCGGGGCGCTTGCGCCTCAGGCGATGTCGTCGAGGTAGGTTTCGATCCAGTCGCGCACGTCCTCGACCCGGCCGCGCGCCACCGAGACCTGCGAATCGTCGCTCAGCTGCAGCACCTCGCGCCCGCTGCGCGTTCCGAGCCGCCCCACCGTCCGCCGCGACACCCACCACGAGCGGTGCGGCTGGATGCCGTCCTCGGGGCGGGTCTGGGCGACGATGTCCTAGAGTCGGGCAGGCTCGGTC
Organism: Salipiger sp. HF18; assembly: GCF_011806505.1. Lineage (NCBI taxonomy): Bacteria > Pseudomonadati > Pseudomonadota > Alphaproteobacteria > Rhodobacterales > Roseobacteraceae > Salipiger > Salipiger sp. HF18. Next base: position 986 of record NZ_JAATOS010000581.1, read on the forward strand.
AGGGTGCCGTCGCAGAGCCGCACGTGCATGTGGTGCGTTGTTTCGCGGGCGGGCAGTCCGGGGCGACCTCGGTCCGGACCCGGGGCATCACGAAGCGCAGGAAGATGATCTCAAACAGAATCACCATGGCCGCAAGATAGACCACCTGGCCCGAGAGCAGCGGACGCTGCGGATCGGCGATCGCCAGCGCCATGGCGGTCTCGACCAGCAGCAGGGTGGGGAAGAAGGCGCAGAGACTCACGATCGGCCAGTAGACCTCCGGGCGCGGCGCGAACTGGCGCAGGGCGCCGAGCGCGGTAGGCGCGGCGGCCGGGAAGGCGAGGTAGAGCAAGAAGGCGGCGAGCCAGATCGTGCCGTAGAGCAGGCCCCCGAACTCATTCGCGACCCGGGTCGGATCGGCGAGAATCGGAATCACGATTACGTGAGAAAGGTCGCGCCAGGTGAGCGGATGCTCGAAGAGTGCGGGGAATTCCGCGGCGCTGAGCTCGAGGATCTCGACTGTCGGCCCGCGCAAATTGAGTTTCATGTCGAGCAAATCCGGCACAGCCTCACAGCTCACGTTTGACGCTTTTCGGCAACAGATTCACATATTGTTTCGTGAATTCAAGCGATTCCGACGCTGAGGCGCGTCGGTTTGAAGGCGCAAGTCCGCTGTCTGGCGCGAGTCTCCGGCAACAATCCGAGAACCTGCATTTGCATGAATTGCTTTTTCATTCGTCTGACGGGCGCTTTGTGGTATTTTCGTCGGACCGTCTCTTCGGGGGCGGTCAGACCGTCGACGCACAATGGGGTGGCCCTTCCGGGCTGGAGGCAGCGGGTGGCGGAGAGGTTGGACGGGAACCGCGCATATGCCATGCGCCGTGAGACCGGTGTGCGCTGTCGCAGAAGCCGCGATGGACATGCCGACACCGCTGTCTGCAAACGGCGGTGATCCATTGCGGCGTGTGATGTTGCCGAATTGTACCTGTGCTCGGGATACGGATCCGGGCGGTGTCTGTCGAGCCTCTCGTGAGAAGGTACGAATTCGGGTTGGGGAGAACGGATTGTCTCAGGTTGAAGGGGATGTGCTGTCGGCACTGGTGTCAGAAGTACATGGCATGACCGGCTTGGAAGCTGCACCGCGCTTGTTGCGGACCGCTGCCGTGCTGGTCGAAAAGGCGGGTTACGAAATCGCCAGATCTGAAAGATCGTCACGGGTGACGCAGATCATTCTGATCGCGGCCGAGCTGGATCGGCTCGGGGAACTGTTCGAGAAACCGGGGGCCGAGCCCATCGGGGGATCGCGCAGCCGCCGCCTGG